>JALAGW010000294.1 GCA_022712235.1 Brevundimonas sp.
GCGGCTCCCGGCGCAGGGCCGGGAGCCGATTTCGGCGGGCGGCAAGATGACTGGAAGATGAACAAACCCCCTTGGGGTCGTTCAGCGGGAGCTTCCTAAAAGGGAGGCAACGGATCAACCGGCTTTCGAAAGGAGCCCCGCCATGAAGACCATTTCCAAGATCGGCGTCGGCGCCATTGCTCTGACGATGCTGGCGACCACCCCCGCCGCCGCCCAGTCCTATCGCGACCGCGATCGCGACAACACCGGCCGCGACGCCGTGCTCGGCGCCGTCGTCGGCGGCGTCGCCGGCGCCCTGATCGGTCAGGGCGACGGTCGCTATATCGCCGGCGGCGCCCTGGCCGGGGCGGCCCTGGGCGCCGTCTCCTCGGACGGCGATCGCGATGGCTGCAGCTATTACCGCGGCGGCCGCTGCTACCGGAACCAGGGTCACTGGGAGCGTGAGCACGGCATCAACAGCCGCGACGGCTACTATAACAACGGCCGCTATCAGGACCGTTACGACCGTCGCTATGAGGGACGTCGTGACCGCCACGACAACCGTCGCGACTATCGCTACGACCGTCGCTGGTAGGGCGCGGCGCCAGACACAGGAAAGGCCCCGGCGGATCGCCGGGGCCTTTTTCGTTCGTCGATACGCGCAGTCAGACGCGCGGGCCGCGCCCGCGCATGCCGCCCATCACCAGCGAGACCACGAACAGGATCACGGCGATGATGGCGATGAACTTGGCGATCTCGAACGACATGCCCGAAATCCCGCCGAAGCCGAGAACGGCCGCGACCAATGCGATGATAAAGAAAATTATGGCCCAACGAAGCATGGACGGTCCTCCGGAACATTGTTGACGGAGGTAAAACCATCGACGGCTCTTTGCCGATCGTTCCACCTGGCGAGAACAACGCTCCGAAGACTTGACCGTTCCGTCCTTTATCGACGGCGTTGACGGCTCTTTTCAGTAAAGGCCGCCGCGACCATGGTGGCCAGGGCCGGGTTGCGCAGGAAGATGAAGCCGCCGGCCAGGGCCGCCGCCGCGCCCAGCAGGGGGCGTTCCTGGAACAGGTGGAAGGCGCGCATGCCCAGGCTCTCGGGCTCCTGATCCTCTTCCTCGTCCGCGCCCTGGGCGCGACGCACGAAGACCAGGGCGATGATCAGGGCGACCACCGCGAACAGGGCCGAGGTGATGGCTGCCGCCGCCAGGGGGACGACGACCAGCGCCAGCAGATAATAGACCGTGGCCCCCAGGGCGACCATGGCCACGAAGCCCGCGCCGCCGGCGATGAAGGTCGCGACGGCGCGGTTGATCAGCCCCCGCCCGAGCATCAGCGGCGACGACCGGCGATGAGCAGGCCCAGGACGAAGCCGACGCCGAGGGCGATGGCGGTGGACTGGACCGGGCGTTCCTGCACCCGTTCGACGACATAGCGCTGGGCTTCCTCGAAGCGCTCGGCGGCGTCGTCGTAATATTCATGGCCGCGCACGCGGGCGTCGTCGTAATAGCCGCGGGCCTTTTCACGCAGTTCCTCGCCCTGTTCGCGCAGGCGGGCTTCGGCGGCGGCGGCCTTTTCCTTCAGGCGCTGCGTTTCCTCGCGCGCGCCGGTCTTCAGATCCTCCTTGAGGGTCTTCAGGTCGTTCTTGATGTCTTCCCGAGCCTTGGTCGTGGCCATGATGCGCGCTCCGCTGGGTTGTAAGCTTGACGATTAAATAGAGAACCCCCGCCCCGAACGCCACACCGACGACCAAGGTTCCTGCAAAGCCGTGGACCAGAGTCGTCATGCGACCGCCTTCTGGCGTCGCCGGAAGCGTCGTCCTAGAACAACGTCATGACCCAATGGCTGTTCCCGCCCGCGCCTGCGCCCTCCCTGCCCATCGTCGACGAGGCCCGTCGCTTTCCCGTTCGCCGCATCCTCTGCGTGGGGCAGAACTACGCCGCCCATGCCCGCGAAATGGGGGCGGACCCGGACAAGCCGGCGCCCTTCTTCTTCGCCAAGCCGGCGGACGCCCTGGTCGTGGACGGGGCCGATCCGGCCTATCCGTCGGCGACCGCGAACCTGCATCACGAGGTCGAACTGGTCGTCGCCATCGGCGAGGGGGGCGCCGTCGCGGGCTGGGCCGTCGGCGTCGATCTGACGCGGCGCGACCTGCAGGCCGAGGCCAAGGCCAAGGGGCGGCCGTGGGAGGCGGGCAAGGCCTTCGACCAGTCGGCGCCCTGCGGCGCCCTGACGTTGGGCGCCCTGCCGGACGCCGGCGCGGTCATTGAACTGAAGGTCAACGGCGAGACGCGCCAGTCGGGCCGCCTGTCGGACATGATCTGGGACCCGGCGGGCATCCTGGCCAAGGCCGGCGAACTGTGGAGCCTGCAGCCCGGCGACCTGATCTTCACCGGCACGCCCGAGGGCGTCGGGCCCCTGACGCCCGGCGATCGGGTCGAGGCGACCATCGACGGCCTGGCGCCGCTCGCCTTCACGGTGAAAGCATGATCCTGCACGGCTACTGGCGCTCGGGCACCAGCTATCGCACCCGCATCGCCCTCAATCTGAAGGGGCTGGCCTACGAGACCGCGCCGGTCGACCTGCGCACGGGGGCGCAGAAGTCCGACGCCTATCTGGCGCTGAACCCGCAGGGCCTGGTGCCGGCGCTGGAGACGGGCGAGGGTCTGGTCCTGACGCAGAGCCCCGCCATTCTGGAGTGGCTGGAGGAGGCGCATCCGACGCCGGCCCTGCTGCCGTCGAGCGCCGCCGACCGCGCGGTCGTTCGCGCCATGGCCGCCCTGATCGGCTGCGACATCCATCCGCTGAACAATCTGCGGGTGCTGAAGGCGGTGAGGGGGCTCGGCGCCGATCAGGCGGGGGTGGACGCCTGGGCCGGGCGCTGGATCATGGACGGATTCGCCGCCCTGGAGGCTCTGGTGGCGCGCCACGGCGAGGGCTGGTGTTTCGGCGGCGCCCCGAGCCTGGCCGACTGCTACCTGATCCCGCAAATTTATTCGGCGCGACGGTTCAACGCCGATCTGACGGCGTTTCCGCGCCTGCTCGAGATCGAGGCCCAGGCGGAGCGGCATCCGGCCTTCGTTGCGGCCCATCCTGATAACCAACCGGATGCGGATTAAGCCTGTTCGTTCACCAACGGCCTTGATTTCAGTCAATCTCCCTTAAGCTTTGGCGCTGAAGATCGGCGTCGTGAGATTCGCCCTTCCGCCCTCTCCGGCCGACCGGCTCGCCATCGCGGTGGTGACTGAGCCCGAACGGTCCCGCCTGCTGCCGCCCGGCCAGCGGGAAGACGCCATGCGCCATCTGCTGCAGACAGCGGGCGACGCGGGCGTCGGTCTGGTCGCGACCCGGCCCGAGGGCGACGTCGAGCGTCTGCTGGGGCAGGCCTGGCCCTTCCCGTCGCCCTTCCGCGTCACGGCGCGCACCGTGCCCCTGGCCGACGGTCTGGACCGGGTCGAGGCCCGCGCCCGCCGTTCGCTGGAGCGGATGGGCCTGCCGCGCGGCGACGCCGTCCTGGTGCAGAACGCCTCTGACCTGGCCGGCGCCGAGGGCCGCGCCCTCTGGGCGCGACTGCAGGCGCTGAAGGAACGCGGGGTCTTCCGCAAGATCGGCTTCGTCGCCACGGTCGAGGACGGGCCGGCCCTGATCGCGCGGCGCTTCCAGCCCGACGTGGTGCAGATCGCCTGCAACATCCTGGACCAGCGCGCCGCGCGCGGCGGGGTGATCGAGGATCTGGCCGGGCAGGGGGTCGAGGTGCATCTGGCCTCGGTCTTCGCCCAGGGCCTGCTGTTCGCCAACCGCGAGAGCCTGCCGCCGGAACTGGCGGCGCACGGCATGGCCCTGTCGCGCACGCGCCGCCGTCTGGCCGAGGCGCGGGTCGATCCGATGCAGGCGGCCCTGGCCTATGCCCTGAACCTGCCCGGCGTGGCCCAGGTCATCGCCAGCGTGGCCTCGGCCGCCGAACTGCGGGCCATTGTCGCCGCCTCGCACGCGGCCAAGCCCGACATCGACTGGGACGCCCTGGCCCTGGACGAGGCGCCCGCCGCCGTCGCCTCGCGCCTGCGCCTGCATATCAGCAACGCGGCCTGATCCACAGCTGCGGCGGTTTTCACCGCCGTCCTGTGCATGACCCTCGCCGATCCTGCTTGAGGCGAAGGGTGCGATCCGTCACCCTGACGGGCAATGAACGCGCCCATCGCCCACCCCCCGCAAGCTGATCTGAAGCCCGACGCCGGAACGACGCCGGTCATGGCGCAATTCCTGGCGGCCAAGGCCGAGCAGCCGGACGCCATCCTGTTTTTCCGCATGGGCGACTTCTACGAGTTGTTCTTCGACGACGCGGTCAAGGCGGCTGGAGCCCTGGGCATCGCCCTGACCAAGCGGGGCAAGCATCAGGGCGAGGACATCCCCATGGCCGGGGTGCCGGTCCACGCCATGGACGGCTATCTGGCGCGCCTGATCCGCATGGGCTTCAAGGTCGCCATCTGCGAGCAGCTGGAGAACCCCGCCGAGGCCAAGAAGCGCGGCTCCAAGGCCGTGGTGCGTCGCGGCGTGGTGCGGGTGGTGACGCCGGGCACCCTGACCGAGGACAGTCTGCTGGACGCGCGCGGGGCCAACAGGCTGGCGGCGGTGGCGGTGAGGAAAGGCCGGGCGGCGGTGGCCGTGGTCGAGCTGTCGGCCGGGGCGGTGGACTCGGTGGCCTGCGCCCTGAACGACCTCGGCGCCGTGCTGGCGGCCTTCCGGCCGTCGGAGGTTCTGGTCCCCGACCGCCTGTTCTCGGACGAGGGGCTGAAGGGGGCGCTGGACGGCTCCGGCGGAGTGGTCCAGGCCATGCCCCAGGCCCTGGCCGAACCGGTCGGGGCGAGGGACCGGGTGCAGCGTTTGTATGGCGTTTCGGCGCTGGACGGCTTCGGCGCCTTCGAGGAGGCCGAGGTTTCGGCGCTGGGCCTGATCGCCGCCTATCTGGAGACGACCCAGGCCGGCAAGATTCCGGCCTTGGCCCCGCCGCGCCGCTCGGGCGAGAGCGGGTTTCTGGCCATCGACCCGGCGACGCGGTTGAGTTTGGAGATCGACCGGACGCAGCGCGGCGAGCGCGACGGCTCCCTGTTGCACTGCATCGACCGCAGCGTCACCTCGGGCGGGGCGCGGGCGCTGGCGGAAAGGATTTCGCGGCCCCTGCGCGATCCGGCGGCGATCAACGCCGGACTGGACGCCGTCGAGTGGCTGCTGGAGCGGCGCGACCTGCGGCGCGATCTGCGCGACGGGCTGCGGTCCTCGGCCGACGTGGCGCGGGCCACCTCGCGTCTGGCGTTGGGGCGCGGCGGACCGCGCGATCTGGCGGCCATCCGTTCCGGCCTGACGACGGCGCAGGCTCTGGCCGGGCTGTTCGCGGCCTCGGCGAATGATCCTCTGGCGGGGCCGCCCGCGCGGGTTCTGGCCTGTCTCGACCGGCTGACGCTGGACGGAGAGCTGTCGCACCTGCTGGCCGATCTGGTCGACGGCCTGATGGAGGAGCCGCCGCATCTGGCGCGCGACGGCGGCTTCGTGAACCCCGGCCACCGCCCCGAACTGGACGCGGCCCGCACCCTGCGCGACGACAGCCGCCGCGTGGTCGCGGATCTTGAGGCCCGCGCCGTGGCCGAGAGCGGGGTGGCCTTCAAGGTGCGCCACAACGCCGTGCTGGGCTACTTCCTCGAGGCCTCGGCCAAGGCGGCGGAGAATCTGCTGCGCGCCGGGCCGGACAGTCCCTTCATCCACCGTCAGACCCTGGCCAATCAGGTCCGCTTCACCACGGTCGAACTGTCGGAACTGGACGCCAGGATCAGCCAGGCCGGGCACCGCGCCCTGGCCATGGAAGGCGAGACCTTCGAGGCCTGGCGGCGCGAGGTCGCGCGTCTGGCCGGGCCGCTGCAGGGCGTGGCCGAGGCCCTGGCCGAGCTGGACGCTCATGCGGCCCTGGCGGAATGGGCCGAAGAGGTCGGCGCCGTCCGCCCCGTGGTCGACGACAGCCTCTGCTTCGACGTCGAGGCCGGACGGCACCCGGTGGTCGAGGCGGCGGTGACGGCCCAGGGCGACCCCTATACCCCGAACAACTGCCGACTGGCGGGCGACGGCGCCGGGGCCTCGCGCCTGTCGATCGTCACCGGTCCCAACATGGCCGGCAAGTCGACCTTCCTGCGCCAGAACGCGCTTCTGGTGGTGCTGGCCCAGGCCGGCGCCTTCGTGCCGGCGCGCGCCATGCGGCTGGGCGTGGTGGACCGTCTGTTCAGCCGCGTCGGCGCCGGAGACGATCTGGCGCGCGGCCGTTCGACCTTCATGATGGAGATGGTCGAGACCGCCGCCATCCTGACCCAGGCCACGTCGCACAGCTTTGTCGTTCTGGACGAGATCGGACGCGGCACCGCCACCTATGACGGTCTGGCCATCGCCTGGGCCACGGCCGAGGCCCTGCACGAGACCAACCGCGCCCGCACCCTGTTCGCCACCCATTATCACGAGCTGGCCCAGCTGGAGGAGCGGCTGGACCACGTCTGCAACCTGTCGATGAAGGCGCGCGAGTGGAACGGCGACCTGGTCTTCCTGCACGAGGCGGCGCCCGGCGCGGCGGACCGCTCCTACGGGGTGCAGGTGGCCCGGCTGGCAGGCGTGCCGGCCTCGGTCGTGGGGCGCGCCCGCGAGGTGCTGGAACGGCTGGAGAGCGAGAAGACGGCGTCGGCGCGTCTGGACGACCTGCCCCTGTTCGCCGCCGTGGCCGAGCCGGCTGCGGTTCCGATCAGCTCGGCGCTGGACGACGCGGTCGCGGCCATCGACCCCGATGAGCTGACCCCGCGCGAGGCGCTGGAGGCGCTGTATCGGCTGAAGGGCTTGTCGCGCTCGTGACCTCTGCGGCGGCCCTTGATCCGCGTCTGGTTCAGGCCGCCTCGGCGCCCGACGCCCGCGCCGCCGTCACCGCGCTCTTGCGCGAAAACTTCGCCATAGACCGCGCCCGCATCGCCCGGCGGCTGGAGGGCGGGATCGACGGGGCCGAGGCGGCGCGCCTCTACGCCGCCGCAGCGGACGCCATGCTGACCAGTCTGTGGCGCGTGGCGACCGAGGTCCTGCATCCGGCGTCGCCGGATCGCCTCGGCCTGCTGGCGGTCGGCGGCTATGGTCGGGGCGTCCTGGCCCCCTTTTCCGATCTCGACCTGCTGTTTCTGCGATCGGGACAGACCGCCGACGCCCGCACGACGGCGGTGATCGAATTCGTCCACTATGTCCTCTGGGACTTAGGCGCGAAGGTCGGTTCGGCCTCGCGTTCCGTCGGCGAGACCCTGGAGTTGGCGCGCAGCGACATGACGGTTCGGACCGCCCTGCTGGAAGGGCGGGTGCTGGCCGGCGACATGGCCCTGGGCGAAGGCCTGCTGAAGCGGTTCCGCGCCGAGGTGGCCAGGGCCGATCCCCGCCCCTTCATCGCGGCCAAGATGGAGGAGCGCGACGTCCGCCTGCAGAAGACCGGGGCGGTGCGCTATCGCGTCGAGCCCAACGTCAAGGACGGCAAGGGGGGCTTGCGCGACCTGAACACCCTGTTCTGGATCGCCCGGTCGCTGGCGCCGGACAGCGAGCGGGGGCAGGCGGCGCTGGAGGGTCTGTTGAGCGCGCGCGAGCTGCGCAGCTTCCGCGAGGCCATCGGCTTCCTGTGGAGCGTGCGAATCCATCTGCATCTGGCGGCGGGTCGGGCGGAGGAGAAGCTGACCTTCGACTTCCAGCCCGAGATCGCACGGCGCATGGGCTGGCGCGGGCGCGGCGACGAACTGGCCGTCGAGCGCTTCATGCGCCGTTATTTTCAGGTGGCGCGCGAGGTCGGCGCCCTGACCCGCGCCGTCTCGGCCCAGTTGGAGGCGCGTCAGCAGAAGAAGGCGCAGGGGCTGGCGCGCGGCCTGTCGCGGCTGATCCCCAGGCGACGGGCGAAGCTGGCCCTTGACGGTCTGGCCATCGAGGGCGGGCGGCTGACGGTGACGGGGGGCTCGGTCTTCGCCCATGATCCGGTGCGGCTGCTGCTGCTGTTCGTCGAGGCCGACCGGCTGGATCTGGACCTGCACCCTGACGCCTTCGCCGCCGTGATCCGCGCCCTGCCTCTGGTGACGCCGGCGCTGCGACGCGACCCGCGCGCGGCCGAGGCCTTCCTGAAGGTGCTGGCGCACGGAGCGCGGCCCTACCGCGTCCTGTCGATCATGAACGAGACGGGCCTGCTGGGGCGGTTCCTGCCCGAATGGGGGCGGATCGCCGGCCAGACCCAGTTCAACATGTACCACGCCTATACGGTGGACGAGCACACCCTGCAGGCGGTGGGCATCATCAACGACATCGCGCGCGGCAAGCTGGAGGCCGATCATCCGGCCTCGACCGCCATCATCCACCGCACCGCCGACATCGAAGCCCTGATGCTGGCCATGCTGCTGCACGACGTGGGCAAGGGCGGGGACCGGGGGCAGCTGGAAGACGGGGCCATCGCCGCGCGCCGGGCGTGCGAGCGGCTGGGCGTCGATCCGCGCCGGATCGAGCTGGTGGTCTGGCTGGTGCGCCATCACCTGCTGATGAGCGACTATGCCCAGAAACGCGACGTATCCGACCCCTCGACCGTGCGCGCCTTCGCCGAGGCGGTGGGGGACCCGGAACGTCTGCGGATGCTGATGGTCCTGACCGTGGCCGACATCCGCGCCGTGGGGCCGGGGGTGTGGAACGGCTGGAAGGGCCAGCTGATGCGCGCCCTGTTCGAGGCGACCGAGGCCCTGTTCCGCGGCGACGCCGTGACGCGCGAGGACCCGCTGGTCGATCATCCGGCCCTGGTGGAGCGGGCCCGCCGCGAAGGGGCGGCGGTCGAGGCCCTGCCCGCCGAGGGGCCGCTGGAATCCACCGCCCGCGTGGCGGTGGCGGCGCTGGACCGGCCGGGGCTGTTCGCCGACCTAGCCGCCACCCTGGCCCTGGCCGGGGCCGACGTGGTCGGGGCGCGGCTGGCCACGGCGGAGGACGGCACGGCCCTGGACGTGTTCGAGATTCAGGACGGGGCGGGCGAGGCCTATGGGCAGCGCGAGCCGCGTCGGCTGGCCATCCTGGTCAAGGCGCTGGAGCGGGCGGCGCAGAAGGGGGCGAGGACCTCGGCGGTGGAGACCCCGCGCGTCAGCGCCCGCCGCGCCGTGTTCGAGGTCCGGCCGGTGGTGCGCATCGACGCCGATACGGGCGCCAGCGCCGTGGTGGTCGAGGTCTCGGGCGCGGACCGGCCCGGCCTGCTGGCCGATCTGGCGCGGACCATCTCGGCCCACGGCTATTCGACCCGATCGGCCCACATCGCCAGCTTCGGCGAACGGGCGGTGGACGGCTTCTACATCACCGACGCGGATGGCGCGAAGCCGAGGGATGCGGCGCGGCTGGAAGGGCTCAAGGCCGGGCTGCTGGAGGTTCTGGACCGGGCGCCCCAGGGGCCGGCGGGGCGGCGCATCACGCCGGTGCGAGCCAGCGTGCGCGCCGTCTCCGATCTGGAAGGCGAGATCGGACGCAAGCCCGTATCCAGCGGGTCGCGGGCGCGCTAAGGCGTTGGTCGGGCGAGCACAGAGACCAGCCGTGAACGACAAGACCGATCCCATCGAACCGGCCGCGCCGATCTCGGCCGCCAACGCTACGGTGGAGCCTGTCGTTCAGCCGCCGGCCGCCTCGACCACGGTGAAGGGTGATGCGCCCAAAGGGGGGGGCGTGATGCGCTCCTCGGCCATATTCAGCGCCATGACCCTGCTCAGCCGTCTGGCCGGGTTCGCGCGCGACGTGGTGATCTCGGCGGCCCTGGGGGCCTCGGCGGGACCGGCGGCCGACGCCTACAACACCGCTCTGAACTTCCCCAACCTGTTCCGCCGCATCTTCGCCGAAGGGGCCTTCGCCGCCGCCTTCGTGCCGGCCTACGCCAAGACGCTGAAGACCGAAGGCGAGGCCGTGGCCGACCAGGTCGCCACCGACGCCCTGGCCGCCGTGGCGGCGACGACGGTGGTCCTGACCATCGTCGCCCAGCTGACCATGCCGTGGCTGATGACCGTCATCAACATCGGCTTCCTCGATGATCCGGCGCGCTTCAAGCTGGCGGTGATCCTGACCCAGATCACCATGCCCTACCTGCCCTGCATGGCCATCGCCTCCCTGCTGTCGGGCGTGCTGAACGCCCGCGGGCGCTTCATCGTCTCGGGCGCCTATCCCATCCTGCTGAACCTGATCATGCTGGCCGCCGTCTGGCCGGTGAGGGGCGATCAGATCGACGCCGCCTACGCCGCCTCATGGGGGGTGCTGGTCGCGGGCGTGGCCCAGGCGGGCCTGTGCTGGTGGGCGGCGAGAAAGGCCGGGGCCAATATCCGCCTGACCCTGCCGAGGCTGACCCCGGCGGTGAAGGCCATCATCATCACCGCCATTCCCGCCGCCATCGGCAACAGCGCGACCCAGATCAACGTCTTCATCTCGGGCAACCTGTCCAGCTTCGTGGCGGGCGGGCGGACCTGGCTGGCCACGGCGGACCGGCTGTATCAACTGCCGCTCGGTCTGGTCGGCGTCGCCATCGGCATCGCCCTGCTGCCCAGGCTGTCGGCGGCGGTGGCGTCGCAGGACCACGCCCAGCAGCAGGCCTCGATGGACGAGGCCCTGGCCCTGTCCATGGCCCTGACCCTGCCGGCGGCGGCGGCCCTGCTGGCCATGCCCTATTTCCTGATCGACGCCCTGTTCACGCGCGCCGCCTTCCTGCAGGTCGACGCCGTCAACACGGCCCAGGCCCTGTTCCAGTTCGGCTGGGGCGTGCCGGCCTTCGTCCTGATCCGCATCCTGGCCCCGGCCTTTTTCGCGCGCGGCGACACGCGCCGGCCCATGGCCTTCGCCCTGGTCTCGGTGGCGGTGAACGCGGCGCTGGCCATCGCCCTGTTCAACCTCGGCATGGGCATCTCGGGCATCGCGGCGGCGGTCAGCGCGGCGGCCTGGACCAACGCCCTGCTGCTGGGCGCCACCCTGTGGCGGCGCGGCCATTACCGGCCGAGCCCGGCGGCGGCCTCGCGGCTGGCGCGCATCCTGTTGGCCAGCGTCGGCCTGGGCGTGGTGGTCGGCGTCGCCTCCTGGGCGCGGCCGATGCTGCAGGTGCCGGTCGAGGCCCTGCTGGGCGCGCTCGGATCGGACCACGGCGCCAAGGAGCTGACCCTTCTGGCTGTGGTGGCGGCGGGCGGCCTGACCTATGTCGCCCTGGCCTTCGCCACCCGCGCGATCACCGTCGCCGAGATCAAGGGTCTGATCCGCAAGGGACGGTAGCCGGGCGGCGGGGCCGTCAACGCGGTTGCGACGACCGTTTCCCCGCCCCCGGCCACGAGGGCCGCGCCACGAGGCGTGAGCCCTCGCGGACGATGAGGTTTTCTTCAACCCCGGCGGTGGTCAGAAGCTCCAGGGCGCGCTCAGTCTGGCCTTTGCCGCCGGCCTCGGTCGCGACGACCGTGACGCGGAGCCGGTGCCCGTTCTGGGGCGAGGCGAAGCGCCCTTCGGCGCGTCCCTCGTGCATGGCGAGGTCCATGCGTCCGGGCGCGAGGTCTGGGCCTGGATGGACGGACTTGAGCGTCACGACCGCGCTGGAAAGAGATGAACTCGAGGTCAAGGCGTGGACTTCAGCGTCGGCAGGCCCCTGAAACACCTCCAGCGTCAGAACCGGCGGGACGCCTTCCTGCCAGACCGAGGCTCGCTTGTGGAGCGTAAGGCAAAGCCGCTCGTTCGGCTGCGACGGCCAACTGAACGACGTATCCGTGCCGTAGGCCAGAAGCGGAGCCGAGCGCGTCCTTTTTGATCGCGACGCGACAGGCACTGTGTGCGGCCAATAGGCGGCGCCCAGCACGCTGCTTGTCGCAGGTCGATTGTTGACGTCCTGCATCAGGCTCCAGTCGCAAGGTCCGTCGCTGTGGGCGACCGATAGCTGGACCAGATTGGGTTTCTCCTGCGCGGGCGGTCGCGTCGCGCAGGCGCCGACGGCCGTCGCGAGGATCAGTGCGGCGCAAGCATGTTTCATGGATCGACGCTATGTGAGTTCGTCCCGCCTGGTCAACAGTCGCGTCGACGGCCCTCTCGCCTTGCCCTTCGCGCTGCGAGACGATAAGCGCGAAGGCATGGCTCATTCGGGATACATCTTCGTCGCCCGGCGATGGCGCGGCTGACTGTTCACCGCACGACCCCGCACGCCTGCGCGCGCGCCGAATTCCAGCCTTTTGAAGTCCCGAGAACCTTTCCATGACTGATCAGACCCCGGCCCCCTACACCGGTCCGCGCCGCATCCTGTCCGGCATCCAGGCCTCCGGCGCCCTGCACCTGGGCAACTACCTGGGCGCCCTGAAGCGCTTCACCGAGCTGCAGGACACGGGCGCGCCCCTGTTCGTCTTCGTCGCCGACATGCACGCCATCACCGTCTGGCAGGAGCCCGAGAAGCTGACGGCCCAGACGCGCGAGATCGCGGCGGCCTATCTGGCGGCGGGTCTGGACCCGGCCAGGGCGACCATCTTCCCGCAGTCGGCCGTGCCGGCCCACGCCGAGCTGGCCTGGATCTTCAACTGCGTCGCCCGCCTCGGCTGGCTGGACCGGATGCCCCAGGTCAAGGAGAAGTCGGGCAAGCACAAGGAACGCTCCAGCGTCGGTCTCTACACCTATCCGGTGCTGCAGGCGGCGGACATCCTGCTCTACAAGGCGACCGAGGTGCCGGTCGGCGAGGACCAGAAGCAGCATCTGGAGCTGACCCGCGACATCGCCGCCAGGTTCAACAACGACTTCGGCGCGCCCAACTTCTTCCCCCAGCCTGAACCGCTGATCCAGGGACCGGGCACGCGGGTCATGAGCCTGCGCGACGGGTCGGCCAAGATGTCCAAGTCCGATCCGTCGGACCTGTCGCGCATCAACCTGACCGACGACGCGGACGCCATCGCCGCCAAGATCAAGAAGGCCAAGTCGGACATGGATGTCCTGCCCGACACGGTCGAGGGTCTGGAAGGGCGGCCCGAGGCGAAGAACCTGGTGGCCATCTACGCCGCCCTTTCGGACACCACGCGCGAGGCCGTTCTGGCCGAGTTCGGCGGTCAGGGCTTCGGCGCCTTCAAGCCGAAGCTGGCCGAGCTGGCGGTCACGTCGATGGCTCCGGTCACCGCCGAGATGCGCCGCCTGATGGCCGATCCGGCCGAGATCGACCGCGCCCTGGCCGTCGGCGCCGAACGCGCTCGCGAGGTGGCCCAGCCGGTGGTGGACGAGGTCAAGAAGATCGTCGGCTTCTGGCGGGGCTGATCGGCCGTTTTCGGATGTGACGGCCCTGTCGCGGGTTTCGCGGCGGGGCCTTCGCGCCTAGATCACCGGTCATGACCCATCCTCTTGATCGCGCCGTCTTCAACGCCTTGACGACCCGCCTGTCGCGGCTTGCCACGCCTGATTCCGGGGGGCTGGCCGCGCGCCTCGACCCCGAGGTCGGCGTCTTTCTGGCGGCGGCGGACGACAGCGCGGCCAGCCGCGAGGCGCTCAGCGTTCTGGCGCGGCGCTATCCTGGCTCCGGACTGGTCGAGCGCGAGGACGGACCGATGGCCGGGGTCCTGCCCGAGGGCGCGCCGGTCGCCGCCCAGGTCGCCCTGGTGCAGATGACGACGACAGCCCTGACCCCGGTCGGGACGAGCGCGCGGCTGGACGGCGTCATCGAGGAACTGGGCGAGGCGGACGCGCCGGCCATGCTGGCCCTGGCGACCCTGACGCGGCCGGGTCCCTTCCGCTCGCGCACCCGCGAACTGGGCCCCTTCGTCGGGATCAGGCAGGACGGCGAACTGGTGGCCATGGCGGGACGGCGGCTGCGGGTGGACGGCTTCACCGAACTGAGCGGGGTCTGCACCCACCCGGATCATCGCGGCAAGGGCTATGCCGCCGCCCTGTCGCGCGTGGTGGTCGGGGAGATTCTGGCGTCGGGAGAGGCGGCCTTCCTGCACGCCTTCGCCGATCACGAAGCGACGATCGCCTTCTATCGCGGGCTGGGTTTTGAGACGCGGGCGCGCATGACCTATAGCTTGCTGGGCGAGGCCTAGAGGAGACAAGCCATGAGCGGACACGGCGCGACGGTGGAATGGACGCGGGGCGATCAGGCCTTCGCCGACAAGCGGTACAGCCGCGCCCATGTCTGGCGCTTCGACGGCGGGGCCGTGGTGCCGGGCTCCTCGTCGCCGGCGGGCGTGCCGGTTCCGATGTCGGACCCCGCGGGGGTGGACCCGGAGGAGGCCATGATCGCCTCCCTGTCCAGCTGCCACATGCTGTGGTTCCTGGCCTTCGCCGCCAACGCCGGCCTGGTGGTCGACCGTTATCTGGACGAGGCCTCGGGCGAGCTGGACAAGAATGAGGCGGGCAAGCGCTATCTGGCCCGGGTCGCCCTCAACCCGGTGACGAGCTTCACCGGCCGCCAGCCCGATCAGGCCGAGCTGGACGCCCTGCACCACGCCGCGCACGAGCACTGCGACATGGCCCATTCGGTGCGGTCCGAGATCACCGTCACGGCCCGCATCGGCTGAAGGCTCAGGCCGTCTCCTCCTCGATCAGGGAGCGGAAGGCGGCGTGGGCGGCGACCATGCCGTCCGTCGTCGCCAGGGTGATATTGCCCGCCGGCCGCGCCAGATCGCCGGCGGCGAAGACGCCTGGCTGACTGGTCTGCTGCTGGGCGTCCACCTTGACGATGCGGCCCATGGGGCTGTCGGTCATCTCGCAGCCCAGACGTTCGGCGAAGCCGTTGGCCTGACGCACATGGGCGCCGACGAAGACGGCCTTCAGCGGGACGAAGCGACCGTCCGCCAGCCGCGCGCCGGTCAGGGTGGGGGCTTCGCCCTCCAGCCGTTCGAGGGGCGTGGGCTCGATCGTGACGCCGCGACGGGCCAGCAGGCGGGCGTCGTCCTCACCCAGCCGCGCCGGGTCGATGAACAGAACCGTCTGGCCCCACTCGGCGACGATCATCGCATACTGGACCGCATGGTCGCCGCGCCCGAGGACGCCGATCGGCCCGCCGCCGATCTCATAGCCGTGGCACCAGGGGCAGTGCAGGGCGGTTCGGCCCCAGCGTTCCTTCACGCCCGGAAGGTCGGGCAGGACGTCCTCGACCCCGTGGGCCAGGATCAGGCGGCGGCCCATGGTGCGCGTGCCGTCGGCGAAGGCGACCGAGAAGCCGCCGTCGATCCGTTCGACGTCCACGGCCTCGGCCATGCGGAAGGCGGCGGTGGGATAGGCGGCGACCTGGGCGCGGGCGGCGGCGGCGATCTCAGTCCCCGGACGGCCGTCGTTGCTCAGGACGCCGTGGGCGCGGGCGGCGAAGCGGTTTCTCGGCCGGGCGTCGTCGATGACCAGAACCCGGCGGCGCGCCCGCACCAGTTGCAGGGCGGCGGACAGGCCGGCGTAGGAGCCGCCGATGACGACGGCGTCATGAGGCATCGGATTTTCGCTGGTGCGCATGGAGCAGGTCTCTCTTGGGGTGGGCGGCCAGCCGGCGCGAGAAGTCCGCCGCCAGATCGGCCAGGGTGATGGAGTCCAGCCGGGCGGCCAGCAGGGCGCGGGCGGCGGCGTAGGTGTCGGACAGGGCCTCGTTGACGGCGGCCTCGATCAGGCAGCCCTCGGCCTCGACCGGCGGGGTTTCGGGCAGCAGGCCGGGTTCGCCGAGCGCGGCGTGGACCTGACCCAGGGTGACGCCGTCCAGCGGTCGGGCCAGCCGCCAGCCGCCGCCATGTCCCTTTTCCGAGACGACCAGCCCCTGGTCGCGCAGGCCCGCCATGGTGCGGCGGACGACAACGGGATTGGTCGACAGGCAGGTCGCCAGCATGTCCGAGGTCATGGGTTGGCCATGACGCTGCTCATGCTCGGCCATGTGCAGCAGGGCGTGGAGGATGTTGGACAGGCGGGAGTCGCGTTTCATGTAACTTCAATTGTTACGTGATGCGTCCGGCGTCAAGACAGGCGACGGAATTTGTTTTCAGGCGTCGGGCGCCACGTCTTTCAGGAAGGCGGTGAAGCGGCGCAGAGCCTCCAGCGTCAGCTCGGGGTCGTGGCGCATCGGGCCGTTGCTGGTGGGTTCGTCGAAGGCGTGGGTGCCTTCGGCGACCCAGCTTTCGACCTCGGAGCCGCAGTCGCGGATCATGGCGTTGACCCGCTCGGCGTTCGACACCGTGGTCAGGTGGTCGCGCCTGGCCGTCATGGCCAGGACGCGGGGACAGTGCCGCCAAGGCTTCATCCTGTTGAAGGCCCAGGTCCCGACATAGGGGTAGGCCAGCCACACCGCCTTGACCCCCGACAGGTCGCAGTCGCCGGGATTGGCCACGCCCATGCGGCCCGGTTGCGGGTCCTCGCTCATCATCTCCATGATCGACCAGCCGCCGTGGCTCCAGCCGGCCAGAGACAGCATGGCGGGATCGACATCGAGGCGGCGCGAAACGCCCTGGATGACGGCCAGGAGGTCCCCCGCCCGCTCATAGCCGCGCAACACCAGACCGGTGCAGACCGTGGTCAGGGTGAAGGCCCGGTTCCAGCCGCGCGGGCCGTAGGAATCGACGATGAAGACGCGCCAGCCCGCGGCTTTCGCCGCCTCGGCGTAGCGCGGCAGGTGGTCCCGCAGGCCGCCGCAGCCGTGGAACAGCAGCACCGCCGGACGCGGCCGGTCGTCGTCGGGGCCGACCACGGTCACGTGCGGTTCCAGCATGGCCCAGCGGGCGTCGAGCGTATCCATCGGCCCAGCTTAGAGCTTCGCGACTGCGAGGAAAGGGGGCTTGCGGTTTCGATATATCGATATATCTATGTGGCAGTTCGATATATCTAAGTGAAAGAAGAGAGAACCCTATGAGAGGATCCAGAGGGATCGAGAAAACAGGTCATGGCTTTGGGCGCGGCCGTCACGGCGGCCACGGAACGGGTCATGGGCACGGCTTCGGCCACGGTCGCCACATCAGGCCTGAGGGCAGGGGCGGCGAGGGCCGGATGCGCGGCGAGCGCCACGGCCGGCGCGGCGGCGGAGGGCGCATGTTCGAGCACGGCGCCCTGCGCTGGGTGCTGCTGTCGATGATCGCCGCCAAGCCCAGCCACGGCTATGAGCTGATCAAGGGGATCGAAAGCCGCATGGGCGGAACCTACGCCCCCAGCCCCGGCGTCATCTATCCCAGCCTGTCCCTGCTGGAGGACATGGGCGCGGTCAGCGTGGAGGCCGAGGGCGGCAAGAAGCGCTACGCCGTCACCGACGAGGGCCGTCGCCTGCTGGACGAGAACGCCGAGGCCCTGGCCCACATCGAGATGAAGATGAAGGCCCTGCGCGGGCGTCCCGACCGGCCCGCCCGCATCGCCCAGGCCATCGAGGCCCTGCGCACCGCCACGCATCAGCGCCTGACCCAGAAGCCGCCGCTGACCGAGGCCCAGGTCGAGGCCATCGCCGACCTGCTTGAGGCCGCCGCCGAAAAGGTGCGTCAGGCATGAACGAGACCCATCTGCGCCAGCCGCGCCGGGTGCGGCATGAACTGAAGTTCCGCCGGGCCCGCGTGGAGACGGTCGAACAGCTGACGCCGGTGCTGAAGCGCATCGTCCTGACCGGCGAGGAGCTGGAGGGCTTCTTCAGCCCCGGCTTCGACGACCATGTGAAGATCTTTCCGACGCCGCGCGGTCAGGCTGTGGTCCTGCCGACCGCAGGGCCGGACGGTCCTGTGTTTCCCGATCCCAGGCCCGTGGCGCGCGACTACACTCCGCGCGCTTTCGACGCGGCCAACCGGCGGCTGACCATCGACTTCGCGGTCGGTCACGGCGGCCCGGCCACGGCCTGGGCCGAGGCTGCGCGGGTCGGGGACGAACTGGGACTGGGCGGACCGCGCGGCTCCTTCCTGATCCCGACCAGTTTTTCGCAGCACCTGCTGGTCGGCGACGAGGCGGCCGTTCCCGCCATCGCCCGGCGGCTGGAGGAGCTGCCGGCCGGGGCTCGGGCCGTCGCCTGCATCGAGGTCAATGACGCGGCGGGCGAACTGCAGCTAGCCAGCGCCGCAGAGGTCGAGATCGTCTGGGTGCATCGCAAGGGCGGCCCGCGCGGTCGGGCCGAGGCCCTGACGGCGGCGGCGGTCGCGGCGGCCCAGCGGATCGACCCGGCCGACGCCTATGTCTGGGTCGCCTGCGAATCCTCGGTCGCGCGGTCGATGCGTTCGGCCCTGCTGGCGGCCCGACCGTTCAATCCGAAGTGGATGAAGGTCGCCGGCTACTGGCGTCTGGGCCGCGCCGGTTCGCACGAGGTGATCGAGGACTGAGCCAAGCCCCAGACGTAGAAAGGGCGCTGCCGACGACCGGCAGCGCCCTTCTTCTTGCGCTCAAGCAGCGGGCGACCGCGTCGCCCGCGTTAGCGCTCTTCTTGTTTAGTGCCGGAAGACGCGCACGCCGGTGAAGGCCATGGCGATGCCGCGTTCGTCGGCGGCGGCGATGACCTCCTCGTCGCGGATCGAGCCGCCCGGCTGGATCACCGCCGTGGCGCCGGCGGCGACGGCTTCCAGCAGGCCGTCGGCGAAGGGGAAGAAGGCTTCGGAGGCGCAGGCCGAGCCTTCAGCCAGGGAGTGGGCCAGACCCTTGGCCTCGCCCGCTTCCTTGGCGCGGATGGCGGCGATGCGGGCGCTGTCGCGACGGTTCATCTGGCCGGCGCCGATGCCCGCCGTCTGGCCGTCCTTGGCGTAAACAATGGCGTTGGACTTGACGTGCTTGGCCACGGTGAAGGCGAACAGCATGTCCTGGATCTCGGTCGGCGTCGGCTGGCGGCGCGTGACGATCTTCAGGTCGGACGGCTTGATCAGCGAGCGGTCGCGCGACTGCACCAGGAAACCGCCGGCCACCGAGCGGAAGACCTCGCCCGCGCCGTGCGGGTCGGGCAGGCCGTCGGTGATCAGCAGGCGCAGGTTCTTCTTGGCGGCGAAGACGGCCTTGGCCTCCTCGTCGGCGCCCGGCGCGATGACGACCTCGGTGAAGATGCCGGTGATGGCGCGGGCGTCCTCGCCGTTCAGCGGGCGGTTGACGGCGATGACGCCGCCGAAGGCCGACACCGCGTCGCATTCCAGCGCGCGGGCGTAGGCTTCCGACAGATCCTTGCCGACGGCCACGCCGCAGGGGTTGGCGTGCTTGACGATGACGCAGGCCGGGGCCTCGAACTCGGCCACCAGTTCATAGGCGGCGTCGGCGTCGGCGATGTTGTTGTAGCCCAGCTCCTTGCCCTGGATCTGGGTGGCGTAGGCCACGCCCGGACGCTTCTCGCCGGTGCGGTAGAAGGCGCCGGTCTGGTGCGGGTTCTCGCCATAGCGCAGGGTCTGGGCCAGCGAACCGGCGATCGACTTGCGAGCCGGGGCGGCGTCTTCCAGCTGAGCGGCGAACCAGCCGGACACGGCGGCGTCATAGGCGGCGGTGCGGGCGAAGGCGCGGGCGGCCAGCCGCTTGCGCAGGGCCAGGGTGGTCGAACCGTCGGCCTTCAGGGCCTCGACGATCAGGTTGATGCTCTCGGCGTCGACGGCGACGGCGACGTGGCCGTGGTTCTTGGAGCCGGAGCGGATCATGGCCGGGCCGCCGATGTCGATGTTCTCGATGGCCGCTTCAAAGCCGCCGCCGGATTCCACGGTCTTCTCGAAGGGATAGAGGTC
This sequence comes from Brevundimonas sp., assembly GCA_022712235.1. Taxonomy (GTDB): domain Bacteria; phylum Pseudomonadota; class Alphaproteobacteria; order Caulobacterales; family Caulobacteraceae; genus Brevundimonas. The sequence continues at coordinate 19,656 of JALAGW010000294.1, forward strand.
GATCCAGACGATATCGATGGCGCCGATGTTGTGGGTGGTCATGGCCTCCGCGTGGGCCGGGGCGTTGCGCACGCCGAGCAGGCCGCCGTGGACGACGGGGTGCAGGGTCTTGACCCGGCCGTCCATCATTTCCGGGAAGCCGGTGAGATCAGCCACGTCCTTGACCGGCAGGCCGAAGCCCGCGATCGCCGCCTTGGTGCCGCCGGTCGAGACCAGCTCGACGCCGAGGCCGGCCAGGGTGCGCGCCGCATCCTCCAGCCCCGCCTTGTCCGACAATGAAATCAGGGCGCGGACGGGTTTGATCGCGTCCGGGGCGGGCGGAAAGTCGGGAGCGGCGGGCATGGGCGGCGTCCGTTAACAGCTGGGGCGGGGAGATGGCGGGGCCTCTAGCACCATCGGAGCGCGGCGTCAGCCCTTCGACCCACACACGCCGTCATCCTCGGGCTTGACCCGAGGATGACGGAC
>JALAGW010000032.1 GCA_022712235.1 Brevundimonas sp.
CCTGGGGATCGACCTCTGGATCAAGCGCGACGACTGCACCGGCCTGGCCGGCGGAGGCAATAAGACGCGCAAGCTTGAGTTCCTGCTGGGCGACGCCATGGAGGCCGGGGCCGACACCTTGGTGACGCAGGGGGCGGTGCAGTCAAACCATGTGCGCCAGACGGCGGCGGCGGCGGCTTCGCACGGCCTGAAGTGCGAGATCATCCTGGAGGAGCGGACCGGCTCGACGGCGACCGACTATGTCGAGAACGGCAATGTCCTGTTGGACCGGCTGTATGGGGCGGCGATCCGCCGCGTGCCGGGCGGGGCCGACATGGCGGCCGAGCTGGAGGCGACGGCGGAGGCGGTGCGGGCGCGCGGCGGTCGGCCCTATGTCATTCCGGGCGGCGGCTCGAACGCGGTCGGCGCCCTGGGCTATGTCGACTGCGCGCGGGAGATCGTGGTCCAGGCCGACGAGCTGGACCTGGCGATCAGCCGGATCGTCACCGCGACCGGCAGCGCGGGGACGCACGCGGGTCTGGTCGCCGGTCTGGCGGTCATGGGTGCGGACATCCCGGTGCTGGGCATCGGGGTGAGGGCGCCGAAGGAGAAGCAGGAGGCCAGCGTCCTGAAGCTGGCGAAGGAGACGGCGTCGCTGCTGGGTCACGCCGACCGGGTGACGGATCAGATGGTGGTCGCCGACTGCGACTATGTCGGGGCCGGATACGGCCTGATCGATCAGGCGGTGATCGAGGCGCTGAAGCTGGCGGCGCGGACCGACGGCCTGCTGCTGGACCCGGTCTATTCGGGCAAGGCCATGAAGGGTCTGATCGCCCTGGCCCAGGCCGGACGGTTCGAGGGCGAGACGGTGGTCTTCCTGCACACCGGCGGGGCGCAGGGCCTGTTCGGCTATCAGGGCGAACTGGAAGGCGCGCTGGCGTGAAGATTCTGGGCGTGCTGGGCGGCATGGGGCCGGCGGCGACGCTGGCCTTTCTGGCGCGGGTGCAGGCCCTGACCCCGGCCAGGGGGGACGAGGACCATGTGCGGGTGGTCATGGACATGAACCCGCAGGTGCCCAACCGGCACAGCCAGCCCGAGGCGGCGGGCAGGGCTCTGGGCGAGATGGCGGTACGGCTGCGCGACGCCGGGGCCGAGGTCCTGGCCATGCCGTGCAACACCGCCCACGCCCATGCGGCGGCGATCCGGGCGGCGGGCCTGCCCTTCATCGACATGGTGGCGGAGACGGCCAAGGCGGCGAAGGCTGGCGGCGCGCGACGGATCGGCGTGCTGGCCACGCCAGGGGGCGAGGCGCTCTATGCCGAGGCCCTGGCCGCCGAGGGCGTGGAGATGGTGCGGCTGTCCGAAGCCGACCGGGCGCGCTTCATGACCGTGGTGTTCGGGGTCAAGGCGGGCGACGTCGGTCCAGCGCAGCGGGCGGCCATGCGCGATCTGGCGGCGGCCCTTGTCGCGGCGGGGGCGCAGGGGATTATCGGAGGCTGCACCGAGGTTCCGCTGCTGCTGGACGCGGACGATGTGGCGGTTCCGCTGACGGACTCGGCCGAGGTGCTGGCGCGAGCCTGCGTGGAGATGTGTCTGTAGGTCTTTCCTTCTCCACTTGCGGGCCCGTCAGGGCCGGATGAGGGGTCTCGCGATGCCGGATGTCGGCAGCATGTTTCGAGCGCGGGGCAACCCCTCATCCGTCTGGCTTCGCCAGCCACCTTCTCCCACAAGGGGAGAAGGATTTGGCGCGCTAACGCCTTCGGCTGCTTGAGCGCCTGCTCCCGCAAGGGGAGAAGGATTTTTGCAGCGCTACGCCTTCGGCTGCTTGAGCGCCTGCTCCCGCAAGGGGAAGGATCTATGAGCGCGCTAGACCTCTGACGCGATCTGTCTCAGGGCCTGCTCGAAGGCCGCCGCCGGTTGGCCGCCGCTGATCAGATACTTGCCCTCGATCACCACGGCGGGGACCGAGGTTATGCCGCGTGCGCGCCACAGGTCCTCGGCGGTGCGGACATCCTGGGCGTAGCGGCCCGAGGCCAGGACCTCGGCCGCCTCGGCGCGGTCCAGACCGGCGGTTGCGGCGGCGCCGGTTAGAACCCCGGCGTCGGTGAGATTGCGGTTTTCGGTGAAGTGGGCGGTGAACAGGGCGCGCTTCAGCGCCTCCTGCCGGTCGGGCGCGGTCTCGTGGGCCCAGTGCAGCAGGCGGTGGGCGTCAAAGGTGTTCCAGATGCGGCTGTCCGCTCCCATGCGCATGTCGAAGCCGACCTCGGCGGCGCGCTGGCGGATCATCTCGCGGTTCTGGGCCGACTGTTCGGGCGTCGAGCCGTATTTGCGGCCGATGTGTTCGACGATGTTCTCGCCTTCGGGCGCGATCTGCGGGTTCAGTTCGAAGGGCTGGAAGGCGATGTCGGCGGCGATGCCCTCGTCCTTCAGGGTGTCCAGAGCGGTGGTCAGTCCGCCCAGACCCACGGCGCACCAGGGGCAGACCACGTCGGAGACGAAGTCGATCTTCAGGGTCTTCAGCGGAGCGGGGGCGGCGTCGGTCATGGGGGAGCGTTTCCTGGGATCTGTTATCCGCACCATATGGTGTTGCTGATCGTGGCCGCCAGCCCCGGCGTTCATTTCGCGCGACGGTTGCCTCGCGCGCCGTCGCACGGCACACCGGGACGGTGAAACAGTCTCTCATCATTGATTGCGACCCCGGCGTGGATGACGCCACGGGGTTGCTGACCGCCTTCGCCTCCAACGACCTCGACCTGCTGGCCGTGACCACGGTGGGGGGCAACGTCAGCGCCGGAAAGACGGCGCGCAACGCCCGCATCCTGCGCCAGATCGCCGGGCGCGAGGACGTGCCGGTCTTTGTCGGGGCCGAGCGACCCCTGAAGCGCGAACCGGCGGGGGCGGGCGAGTTCCACGGCGCCGAGGGGCTGGGCGATCTTGAGCCGTTCGAGCCCGCCGCGCCGGCGGGCGAGGGGACGGCGGCCGAGGCCATCGTGCGGCTGGTGATGGAACGGCCTGCCGGGTCCGTGGCCCTGATCGTCATGGGGCCGATGACCAATCTGGCCCTGGCCATGCGGGCCGAGCCGAAGCTGGCGGGCCATCTGGGGCCGGTCGCAGTCATGGGCGGGGCGCGTAGCGAGGGCGGCAACATCACGGCCAGCGCCGAATTCAACATCTGGGCCGACCCCGACGCGGCGGCCGAGGTCTTCGCTTCGGGCTGCCGGATGATCGTTCTGGGGCTGGACGCCACCCATCAGGTGCGCTCGACCGAGGCGCGCATCAGGGTGATCGAGGCGGTGGACACGGCCTCGGGGCGGACAGCGGCGGGGATGCTGCGCTTCTCGCAGCGGACCGAGCGCGAGATCGTAGGCTGGGACGCCGGGCCTCTGCATGATCCCTGCACCGTGGCCTGGCTGCTGAAGCCGGAGCTGTTCGAGCTGGCGCCGTGCCGGATCGAGGTGGAGACCGAGAGCGATCTGACGCGCGGCCATACGGTGGTGGAGTTCCGCGTCGAGGCGGCGACAGCCCGTCATTTCTGGGCGACAAGGGCGGATGCGGACGGGGTCTTCGCCCTGATCGCCGAACGACTGGGAGCAGGGCGATGAGGATCACCGTCGTCGGGTCGATCAATCTGGACATGGTGGCGTCCGCGCCCAGCCTGCCGGCGCCGGGCGAGACGGTGACGGGGGCGACGCTGGCGCGTCACGCGGGCGGCAAGGGCGCCAATCAGGCCCTGGCGGCGCGACGTCTGGGGGCGCAGGTCAGTCTCATCGGCCGTGTGGGCGAGGACGAGATGTCGGGCGCGGCGGTGGCCCTGATGCTGGCGCACGGGGTGGACCTGTCGGGGGTCGAGACGGACATCGCGGCGCCGACCGGGGTGGCCCTGATCGCGGTCGATCCCAGCGGAGAGAACCAGATCGTGGTCGCCGCCGGGGCCAACCACATGGTGACGCCGGAGCAGCTGCCGTCGCGGATCGAGACGCCGCTGATCGTCCAGCTGGAGCTGCCGATCGAGACGGTCGAGGCGGCGGTGGGCCGGGCCACGGACTTCGGCTGCGCCAACCTGGCGCCCGCAGCGCCGGTGTCGGAGGCCCTGCTGCGGCGGGCCGACCTGATCGTGGTCAATGAGACGGAGGCGGCCTTCTATGGCGAGGCCCTGCACGTCGGCGGGGGGCTGGTGGTCGTGACCAAGGGCGC
>JALAGW010000295.1 GCA_022712235.1 Brevundimonas sp.
ATCCCAGACCTGCTGACTGGCCTTCTTCAGGGCGCGGCTGACGGCCTGTTCGACCACCAGTTCATCGTCCAGAGCCTCGCCCTTCAGCTTGCGAACCGCTTGTTCGGCGCGCTCGGCCAGATCGTCGAGGATGTCGCCCAGCGGACGGTCCTCATCGCCCGGCAGGCCGATGCCGCGCACGTCGATGTCGCTGACGATCTTGCCGCGCTTGTCCATGGCGAAGCTGACGACCAGGACGCCGTTCGACGCCGCGTGCTTGCGCTCGCGCAGGGCCTCGCCCGCCTCCTCGACCAGCATGCCGCCGTCGACGAACAGTCGACCCGAGGGCACTTCGTCGATGATGCCGGCGGGTCCGGGGGCCAGACGCACCATGTCGCCGTTGCGCGGCGTCACGGTTTCCTGGACCTGCATGTCCTTGGCCAGGAGGGCGTGTTCCATCAGGTGACGGCGCATGCCGTGGGTCGGCACCGCGATCTGCGGACGGGCCCAGTTGTACATCTGGCGCAGTTCATCGCGGCACGGGTGGCCCGAGACGTGGATGCCGGGATGGTCCTTCTCGGTGTAGAGGCGCACGCCCCGGTCGGCCATCTTGTCCTGCAGGCGGCCGATCGACAGCTCGTTGCCGGGAATGACGCGCGACGAGAAGATGCAGTGGTCGCCCTTGCCCAGCTTGATGAAGGGGTGCGTGCCCTCGGCCACGCGCGACAGGGCCGCACGGACCTCGCCCTGACTGCCGGTGCACAGATACAGAATCTCGTCCTCAGGCCAGACTCGGGCTTCCTGTTCCGACAGGAAGGGTTTGACGTCGCTCAGCATGCCGACCGACTTGGCGGCGGCGGTGATGCGGTGCATCGAGCGGCCGGCCAGGGCCACGCGGCGACCGGCGGCCTCGGCGGCGCGGATCACGCTGTCCATGCGGGCGACGTTGGAGGCGAAGCAGCCCACGGCGACGCGGCCCTTCAGGTCCTTGATCAGGGCGGCCAGGGCCACCTTCACGTCGCCCTCGGAACCCGCCACGCCGTCCACGAAGACGTTGGTGCTGTCACAGACCATGGCCAGCACGCCCTCGTCACCGAGACGCTGAATGGTCTCGACGTCGGTGCGCTCGCCCACGACCGGATCATTGTCGATCTTCCAGTCGCCGGTGTGCAGGACGGTGCCCAGAGGGGTCTTGATGGCCAGGCCGTTCGGCTCGGCGATCGAATGGGTGATGGTGACGAAGGTCACGTCGAACGGACCCAGGTTCAGGTCGCCGCCCAGCGGAATCTCGTTCAGTTCGACATCGTCCAGGATGTTGGCGTCGCGCAGCTTCTCGCGGATCAGGTAGGCGGTGAAGGGCGTCGCATACAGCGGCGCCTTGATGCGCGGCCACAGCCAGCCCAGGGCGCCGATATGGTCTTCGTGTGCGTGCGTCAGCACGATGCCGAGAATGTTCTCGCCTTCCAGGAAGGTCGGATCGGGCACGATCACGTCCACGCCGGGCGTTGACGGGTCGCCGAAAGTCACGCCGACATCGACGATGATCCACTTGCGGTCATGCGCCGGGCCGAAACCATAGGCGTTCAGGTTCATGCCGACCTCGTTCGAGCCGCCCAGCGGCAGGAAGACGAGTTCGTCGTTTTGAGTTTTCTTTGTCATACGTCCCTAGAGATGGGTGTTCCGCCGCCAGATTTCGAGTAGGCCGCGGATGGTCAGATCCGGATCAAACCGGTCGATTGATTGGGTGGAGCCTTCAAACAGCGAGGCGACGCCGCCGGTGCCGACGACCGTCATGGGCTTGCCCCACTCGGTCTTGATGCGGTCCACCAGGCCCTCGATCAGGGCGATATAGCCCCAGAAGACGCCCGATTGCATGGAGGTGACGGTGTCGCGCCCGATGACGACCTCGGGCCGTTGAATGGCGATGCGCGGCAGCTTGGCCGCCGCTTCGTGCAGGGCCTGCAGCGACAGGTTGATGCCCGGTGCGATCAGTCCGCCCTCGAAGGCGCCCTGCCCGCGCTCGGCGCCGCCCGACACCACGTCGAAGGTCGTGGCCGTGCCGCTGTCTATCAGCAGAAGATCGCCCTCATAGACCTGAAGCGCGCCGATGGCGTTGACCAGTCGGTCGGCGCCGGCCTCGCTGGGCTTGGGAATGCGCACCTCGATGCCGAGGTTGACGTTCTCGCCGATCACCAGAGGCTCGACCGCGATATAGCGCCGCGCCAGGTTGCGCAGGTTGAAGATCGACTGCGGCACCACGCTTGAGATGATGCAGCCGTCGAGGTCCTTCATCGAAAGCCCCTTGCCGCGCATCTCGAACAGCTGATGCAGCCAGACGGCGTACTCGTCCGCCGTGCGCATGGCGTCGGTGGCCGTCCGCCACTGGGCGATCCATTCGTTCCCATCATGGACGGCGAACAGGGTGTTGGTGTTGCCTTGCTCGATCGCCAGCAGCATCAGGCGGCCTCTCCGAAAAAGACGTCGCCGGCCGAGATCACGCGCAGCGATCCGTCCGGCAGTTTCAGGCGCAACGATCCGTCCGCCTCGACCCCGTCGGCCGTTCCAGTCAGAGTCTCGTTCGTCAGTCGCGCCGTGCAGGGACCGTGCAGACCAGGGGTCCGCGCGGTCCAGGCGTCAAGAATGGGCTGGAAGCCCAGGGTCGTCCAGCGATCCAGCCAGACGCCGAAGGTCTCGGCCAGAACCTTGGCCGCTTCATCGACGGTCGGCGGCGAAGCCACGCCCTGGCTCAGGTGTTCAGCGATGCAGGTGGCGGGTCGTTCGGTGTCGCCGGGCGTCTGGTTCAGATTCACGCCGATGCCGACCGCCAGCCACAGGCCGCCGGACGGCGCAGGGCCGGACTCGATCAGGATGCCGGAGGTCTTGCGCCCGTCCAGCAGCACGTCATTGGGCCATTTGATCGTGACCAGGGCCGGCGGGACGTAGCAATCCAGCAGGTCCGCCACGGCCAGGGACGCGGCGAAGGTCAGCTGCGCCGCCTCGGCGGGGGACTTGCGCGTCAGCAGCAGCAGGGTGGAGGCAAGATTGCCGCTCTCGCTCTCCCACTTGCGCCCGCGACGGCCGCGACCGGCGGTCTGGCGCCGCGCCGTGATCCACAGCGGCCCGGTCTCACCCGCCTCGGCGCGGCGTCGCGCCTCGGCGTTGGTGGAGTCGGTTTCGTCGAGGATCAGGACCGGGGCGGTCAAGCGCCCTTACCCGACGCCGACGCCCGAGGCTGCGGCGCGGGTCAGCGGCTCCAGCCAGGTCAGGGCCACGATCACCAGCGGGAAGCTGAAGGCGGCGCCCGCCAGAGCAATCCACTTGGCCTCCAGCGGCGACTTGTCGGTCGTCACGTCGAACTCCGGCGTATCGAACCACATCACCTTGATGA
>JALAGW010000296.1 GCA_022712235.1 Brevundimonas sp.
GACGCTGAGCATTGGCGAACTGGGGCGGCGGACCGAAACCAAGGTCGAGACCATCCGCTACTACGAGCGCATCGGCCTTCTGGCCGCGCCCGCCCGCACCCAAGGCAACTACCGCGCCTATGGCGAGGCGGCGCTGAACCGTCTGTCCTTCATCCGCCGCGCCCGCGACCTGGGTTTCTCCATCGAACAGGTGCGCGACCTGCTGGCCCTGTCGGACCGCCGTGATCAGTCCTGCGCCACGGTCGACGAACTGACGCGCGCCCATCTGGCTGAAGTCGAACGCAAGATCGCCGATCTGGAGGCTTTGCGCCGCGAACTCGGCGCTTTGCTGTCGCAATGCCGGCAGGGGACGATCTCGGACTGCCTGATCATCGAGGCGCTGCGGCCAGCTTAGCTTTAGCGAGCATCCACTTTTCGCGTGGGCGCTAGGCCGCCCTGGAGACCCTGAAGAGTTGGAACACGGGCCGCCGGGCGGCCTGTCGACGCTTCACGCCAACTCGGCCGCTGAGGCCCTGGCGCGGATTGAGTTTCTGATTGGCGACGCCGTGGACCGGGTGGTCCATATTCGCCGGACGCTCCAGGGACGCTGCGTGGTGAACGGCTTCGATGGCGACGGCTACAGAATAGAGCGCTTGGCTTGAACGTGCACCGGGCCTTGAGGCCGGATATGTGTGCGAATGACGCGTGGGAGGCGTACTGGACGACCATGGGCATGGAGACGATCAGCTTGCCGCAGGCGCGCCGGATGGCGCTCGCCGCCCAGGGATTCGGCGTGCGGCGGCCCGAGGCGCCGTCTCCTGTGCATCTGCGGCGTACGCTTGATCGTCTGCACCTGCACCAGATAGACAGCGTCAACGTCCTGTCTCGCGCCCACTACCTGCCGGCCTTCTCGAGGTTGGGGGGCTATGACCGCGCGGCCCTGGACCGGCTGGCCTGGGGCCCGCGCAGCCAGAGACGGCTGTTCGAATACTGGGCCCATGAGGCGTCCCTGATTCCGTTCGATCTGCATCCGCTGCTGCGGTGGCGGATGGCCCAGGCCGACCGTGGCGAAACCGGTTGGGGGCGGATGAAGCTCTACGCCGGTGAACGGCGGCCGGAAGCCATGGAGATTCTGGACCGCATCCGGACCGATGGCCCCATGGCGGCCTCGGATTTCGAATCTCACAAGGGGCGACCCGGTTGGTGGGAATGGAGCGATACGAAACGGGCTCTGGAGTGGCTGTTCTGGGCGGGACACATCACGACCGCCGAACGGCGAGGGAGTTTCGAGCGGGTCTATGACCTCGTCGAACGCGTCCTGCCGGATGCGGTCCTGGCGACTCCGACGCCTTCGGACGCCGAAGCGCATCGCGGATTGATCGAACGCGCGGCGCGGGCGCACGGGGTCGCGACCGAGGCCGAGTTGCGCGACTATTTCCGCCAGCCCCTGGAAGCCGCGCGGCGGGCGATCGTGGAGCTGACGGAGGAAGGGGTTTTGATCCCGGTGACTGCGCCGGGCGGTCGTCGCGCCTGGGTTCATCATGACGCCCGCACGCCGCGCAAGATCGAGACTTCGGCGCTTCTGGCTCCCTTCGATCCGCTGATCTGGCAGAGGGACCGGGCGGAGCGACTGTTCGGCTTTCGCTACCGGATCGAAATCTACGTGCCGGCGGAGAAGCGGCTGCACGGCTATTATGTTCTGCCCTTCCTTCTGGACGACGCGCTCGTCGCCCGCGTGGACCTTAAGGCTGATCGACAGCGGGGACGCTTGGTGGTGCGTTCCGTCCACCTGGAGGAAGGCGCGCCGACCCATACGAGGGATGCTCTCAAGATGGAGCTCAGCCGCATGGCGGCCTGGCTGGGGCTGGAGGAGGGCGCCGTCTTCGACTCGGGGTCACGTGATAAGGCGCAAGGCTGAGCGGCCAGCGGCGTCGACCCTGCGATCCCGCCGGACATGACGCCGATCGGAACGCGATTTTCTCGCGAGGCCGGATGGCGCACACTGCCCAAAGGGAATCAGCATCAGGAGGTTCTGATGGCGATCAGTCGAGCGGGCTTTGAAATCTATCGTGGCAAGGGCCGCCATGCGCGCCGGGTGCGGGCCGCTTCAGGAAGCGTGTTCCTGCGTCTTTTCATGGCCTGGCTGCGTCAGCAGGACTGACGCTCGGACGCCCCCGCCGATCAGCCGCCGCAAGATGAAATGCGGCGCTAAAAAACGCTTCGCGTGGTCAGTGGATGGGAAGGCGCTAGGCCAAAATATCAAGCGCAACGATTTTATGGGCTTAATGCCCCCGAGTGGCTCCGCGGGTAGGATTCGAACCTACGACCAGCCGATTAACAGTCGGCTGCTCTACCACTGAGCTACCGCGGAACGTCCCCTCGGGGGAGGCCGCTGTATAGCAACGCCTTTTTGATTCATGCAACGGGCAAATTGCAGAAAACGCCGAAATCTTTTCAGCGGCGTGCGCTAGAAGGTCGGACATGAATTTGATCCCCGTTTCCGATGCCGCCGATCTTCGAATTTCCGCCTTTAGAGATGTGAAGGAGCGCGACCTGACGGGCCGTCAGGGTCTGTTCGTAGCGGAGGGGGAGGTGGTGCTGCGGGTGCTGGCGTCGGGGGCGTCGCGTTGCGCCCCGGCAGCGGTCCTGATCGCGGAGAAACGGTTGGAGGCGCTGCGCGACATTCTGGAACGCCTGCCGGAGGATGTGCCGGTTCATACCGCCTCGCAGGACGTGCTGGACGGGATCGCGGGGTTTCATCTGCATCGTGGGATTCTGGCCCTGGGTCGCAAGCCGGAGCCGCTAGGGTTGGAGGCCTTTCTGGACGGCTTGCCGGAGCGCGCCGTGGTGGTCGGGGCCTGCGGCATCGGCAACCACGACAATATGGGCGGCCTGTTTCGCAACGCGGCGGCGTTCGGGGCGGCGCTGCGGACGCCCTTTGTCGAGGGCGTGACGGCGGAGGTCATGGTCGAGGCGCTGGAGGCGCGCAGATTCGAGGTTCTGGCCCTGACTCCGTCGGCGGTCGAGACGCTGTCCCAGCTAAGGCCGGCGCCGCGCACGGCGATTCTGCTGGGGTCGGAGGGGCCGGGTCTGCCCGCCGAGGTGATTGCGCGATGCCGACCGTTGGCCATCCGCATGTCAGGGGGCTTTGATTCCCTGAACGTCGCCACGACCAGCGCGGTGGCGCTACATCACCTGACGACAGGGGCGCCTTAGCGCCCCCAGGTCGGGGAGGGAGTGGATTGTAAGATTAGCTCGCGATGGAGGCCTGACCGGGAATCGAACCCGGGTGCAAGGATTTGCAGTCCTCTGCGTCACCACTCCGCCATCAGGCCATTGCGTCACCCAAATGAGTGACCCGAACCATCGCGAGGGGCGTCAGCTATCAGATCGGATTGTCGGCTGCAACGCGCGGACCTATAAGCGCCGCAGATTTTTCGCTTACGCCGACCCGAAGGACCCTGGAACCATGGATTTCGCCGCTGCACGCAAGGTCATGCTGGACTCGCAAGTCCGGGTGAACGACGTCACGGACCGCGACCTGCAGGCTGCTTTCGGCGCTGTCGAGCGCGAGCGGTTCTGCGCCGCCGACCGCGCCTTCTCGGCCTATGCCGACATTGAGCCGGAAATCGCCGGGGATCGTCGCCTGATGCTGCCGCGCGACCTGGGCAAGCTGATGCAGGCGCTGGACGCCCGCGCGGGTGAAACGGCCCTGGCCCTGGCCGGCCCCTACGCCGCCGCCATTCTGGCGCGCATGGGCCTGACGGTCATGGCGCAGGAATCGGACGCCGCCGTGTTCGAGGTGACGGGCGCCGCCCTGGCCGAGGAAGGTGTTTCGACCGTGGTCGCGCCGCTGAGCCAGCCGCAAGGCGAGGGCTATGACCTGATCGTCAGCGAGGCCGCCGTGCCGGTGCGTCCCGAATCCTGGATCGCGGCCCTGCGCCCCGGCGGCCGTCTGGCCGTGGTCGAGCGCGCCGGTCCGATCGGCAAGGCCGTCCTCTATGTGCGTGGTCGCGAAGGCGTGTCGCGTCGTGAACTGTTCGACTGCGCCCCGCCGGTTCTGACGGAACTGATTCCCGCTCCGGCCTTCGCGCTGTAAGCGTCAGGGCGGCGCGACGGAGACGCGCGCCGGCTGCGTGAAAAAAACTTAACTGGCGCAGGGCGGGCAGAGCCTCCAACTACGCCATTCAGGCATTACGGGGCGCGCCGTCGGGGGCGTCAGGCAGGAATAGGTTCATGTTGAAACGCTCGCGCGCGCTGGCTTCGGTCGCTCTGATCACCCTCGCCATGGGAGCCGGCGCGGCTCCGGCCGGGGCCGAGACCCTGCAGGAAGCGATCGGCTTGGCCTATCGCACCAACCCGACCCTGCTGGCCCAACGGGCGAACCAGCGGGCGCTGGACGAGACCATTGTTCAGGCCCGTTCCGGCCTGCGCCCGACCATCAGCGCTTCGGCCGGCGTCGACTACAGCCGCGTGGACACCGACGCTCTGGGCGTGGTCGAAACCGACGGCGCCACGGCCAGCATCAGCCTATCGCAGAACATCTGGACGGCGGGCCGCACCGCGCGCGGCATCGACGCGGCTGAAGCCAATGTCCGCGCCGGTCGCGAAAACCTGCGCGAAGTCGAGCAGCAGGTGATGACCTCGGTCATCCAGGCCTATGCCGACGTGGTGCGCGACATGGAGGTCCTGCGCATCCGCCAGGAGAACATCACCGTCCTGCGCCGCCAGCTGGACGAATCCAACGCCCGTTTCGAGGTCGGCGAGATCACCCGCACCGACGTCGCCCAGTCGGAAGCCCGTCTGGCCCAGTCGGACGCCGATCTGGCCAACGCCCAGGCGCAGTTGTCGGTGTCGCGCGCGGCCTATGCCGCCGTGGTCGGCCAGGCGCCGGCCGATATGGCCGCTCTGCCGGTCCTGCCGGGCCTGCCGAATGATTTCGACGCCGCCCTGGATGTGGCCCTGGTCGAGAATCCGGGTGTGTTGGCTGCGACCTATGCCCTGCAGGCCGCCGAGGCCAATGTGGCGGCGGCGCGGTCTGAATATCTGCCGTCGGCGCGTCTGTCGGCCTCCTATGGCGGCACGGCCAACGACCTGTCCGGCTTTGATCTGACGGATCGCACGGCCTTCACCGCCGGCGCCACGGTTTCGGTGCCGCTGTTCACCGGCGGCCTGACGCGCTCGCGCGTGGCCCAGGCGCTGGAACGCGCCAACGCCGCCCAGATCACCGTCGAGGGCGAGCGTCGCGGCGTGTTGCAGAGCGTCAGCTCGGCCTATGCCCAGACCGTCGCCGCCAAGTCGACGCTGCTGGCCGGCGAGCAAGCCGTCCGCGCCGCCTCGGTCGCCGCCGAGGGCGTGCGTCAGGAGGCCCAGGTCGGCCTGCGCACCACGCTGGACGTGCTGAACCAGGAGTTGGAGCTGCGCTCGGCCCAGGTGACCCTGGCCAGCGCCCATCGCAATCAGTACGTGGCCCAGGCTCAACTGCTGGCGGCCATGGGGCGTCTGGGCGGGCCCAACCTGGACCCGTCGATCGACATTTATGACGCCGAGGGCAACTATAACGCGGTGCGCAACCGCGGCGGTCTGCCGTGGGATGGCGTGGTCGAGACGCTGGATCGCGTCGCTTCGCCGACGATCACGCCGGCCGCGGACGCCGAAGACGCGCCGATCGACACCCAGCTGAAGAGCGAAATCGTCCGCACCGCCCCCGGCAATTGAGCCGGGGATTAGCCTGACAGGTGAAAACGCTCGTTGATTCCGACGGGCGTTGGTGCGACGACAGAGGCAAGGGGAGGGCGAGGCTGTTTGTCCGACCCTGATCGTCGCGCGCCGTCCGGCGCCTGTCGGCGGTCCCACCAGGTTCAGCCCCGCTCGCCCAAGGTTCTGCCATGACCGACCAGACCGCCCAGGAACCGACGATGGAAGAGATTCTGGCGTCGATTCGCCGGATCATCTCTGAAGACGACGCCCCGGCCGAAACCGCAGCCGCGCCGGAGCCGGTCGTCGAGCCGGCGCTGGAGCCCGTGGTCGAGGCTGCGCCTCTGGTGGAGGAACCGGCGCCCGTCGAGGACGAGGTGCTGGAACTGACCGAGCGTTACGAAGCGCCCGCAGCCGAGTCGATCGGCGATCTGGACGTGGCCGACGTGGCGCCGTTCCCGGCCGCTCAACCTGAGCCCGCGCCTGCCTCGGCTGCTGCGCCTGATTATGATTCCCTGGTCGGCGAAAGCGCCGCCGCCAGCGCCGCCTCGGCCTTCGCCGGGCTGGCCGCCACCTTCCAGAAGCCGGAAGCGCCGGTCGCCGCCCCGCAGGACATGCCCTTCGTCAGCGGCAATACGGTCGAGGCCATGGTCCAGGCCATGCTGCGTCCGATGCTGAAGGACTGGCTGGACGCCAACCTGCCGGCCATCGTCGAGGCCCAGGTACGCAAGGAAGTAGAACGCATCGCCCGCAACGCCGGCTAGCCCTTCGCTTCACCAGACACTAAGTCATCGAGGGCGGCTCCGGCGGGGCCGCCCTTTCGCTTTTTCAGAAACCCACCCTCATGCAGCGACGCACCGCGTGCGGAGCGGTAGGGACCTAAAGAGAATAAAATGCTCGAGAAGACTTTCGAACCCCAGGCCGCCGAGCCGCGTCTCTACGCCCAGTGGGAAGAGAGCGGCCTGTTCGCGCCGCGCGCCGCCAAGCCCACCGATGGGGCCGCTGACGCCTATTCGATCGTCATCCCGCCGCCGAACGTGACGGGCTCGCTGCACATCGGCCACGCGCTGAACAATACTCTGCAGGACATTCTGGCCCGCTATCACCGGATGAAGGGCAAGGCCGTGCTGTGGCTGCCCGGCACCGACCACGCGGGCATCGCCACCCAGATGGTGGTCGAGCGCCAACTGGCCGCCGCCGGCAATGTCGGTCGCCGCGACATGGGCCGCGACGCCTTCATCGAGAAGGTCTGGGAGTGGAAGGCGGAATCGGGCGGCACCATCGTGCGTCAGCTGCGCCGACTGGGCTCGTCGTGCGACTGGTCGCGTGAGCGCTTCACTCTGGACGAGGGTCTGAACGCCGCCGTCCGCAAGGTTTTCGTCAAGCTGCATCAGGACGGCCTGATCTATCGCGACAAGCGCCTGGTGAACTGGGACCCGCATTTCCAGACCGCCATTTCGGACCTGGAGGTCGAACAGCGCGAGCAGGACGGCCACTACTGGCACTTCGCCTATCCGCTGGCGGACGGCGTGACCTATGAGCATCCGGTCGCCTTCGACGACGAGGGCAAGGCGACCGAGTTCGAGACGCGCGGCTTCATCGTCGTGGCCACGACCCGGCCCGAAACCATGCTGGGCGACACCGGCGTGGCGGTTCACCCCGAGGATGAGCGCTACGCGGGGCTGGTCGGCAAGGACGTCATCCTGCCGATCACCGGCCGTCGCATCCCCATCGTCGCCGACGACTACGCCGATCCGACCAAGGGTTCGGGCGCGGTGAAGATCACCCCGGCGCACGACTTCAACGACTTCGGCGTCAGCAAGCGCGCCGGTCTGGCCGCACTGAACGTGATGGACGCCTTTGCGCGCATCACCAACGAGGACGTGCCGGAAATCCCCGCCGATCTGGTCGGTCTGGATCGTTTCGCCGCGCGCAAGGCCATCGTCGCCCGCGCCGAAGAAGAGAACTGGCTGCGCGAGATCGAGAAGACGAAGCATGTCGTTCCGCACGGCGACCGCTCGGGCGTGGTCATCGAACCGTGGCTGACGGATCAGTGGTATGTTGACGCCCACACCCTGGCCCAGCCGGCGCTGAAGGCGGTCGAGGAGGGCGAGACCGTCTTCGAGCCCAGGAGCTATGAGAAGATCTACTTCGAGTGGCTGCGCAATATCGAGCCCTGGTGCATCAGCCGCCAGCTGTGGTGGGGCCACCGCATTCCGGCCTGGTATGGCCCGTCTCTCGATGCTGAGGATGCAGATAAATTCACGTCGAAGATTTTCGTCGCTGACAATGCAGATGATGCGATTGCGCTGGCTCGCGACTATTACGGCGAAGGTGTTGAAGTTTCGGTCGATGAAGCCCGGAAGGGCTTTGATCGTGATAATGACAAGCTAACTGCGGTCCGCTTGGCTCAAGACGAGGACGTTCTGGACACCTGGTTCAGCTCGGCCCTGTGGCCTTTCTCGACCATGGGCTGGCCCGAGAAGACCGAGGATCTGCAACGCTTCTATCCCACCAGCGATCTGGTGACGGCCGCCGACATCATCTTCTTCTGGGTCGCCCGGATGATGATGATGGGCCTGCACTTCATGGACGGCGAAGTGCCGTTCAAGCGGGTCATCATCAATGGTCTGGTCCGCGACGAGAAGGGCCAGAAGATGTCGAAGTCCAAGGGCAACGTCATCGACCCCCTGGGCATCATCGACGAGCTGGGCGCAGACCCGCTGCGCTTCACCATGGCCATCCTGTCGGGCACGCGCGACATCAAGCTTTCGAAGCAGCGCATTGAAGGTTATCGCAATTTCGGCACCAAGCTGTGGAACGCCGCACGCTTCAGCCAGATGAACGAGGCCAGGCGCGTCGAGGGCTTTGATCCCGCCACCGTCGAGCAGACCATCAACCGCTGGATTCGCGGCGAGCTGGCCAAGGCCGAGCGCCAGGTGTCAGACGCCATCGAGGGCGGTCGTTTCGACGACGCGGCGGGCGCACTGTATCGCTTCGTCTGGAACGTCTTCTGCGACTGGTATCTGGAACTGGCCAAGCCGGTGTTCAACGGCGCCGATGAAGCCGCCAAGGCCGAGACGCGGGCCATGACCGCCTGGACCCTCGACCAGACGCTGAAGCTGCTGCACCCGGTCATGCCCTACATCACCGAGGAGCTGTGGGCCGAGCTGGGCAAGGAAGGCCCGGCGCGCGAGTCCTTGCTGATCGGCGCCGAATGGCCGGTGCTGCCCGACAGCTTCGTCGACGCGGCGGCCGAGGCCGAGATCGGCTGGCTGGTCGATCTGGTCGGTGAAATCCGCGCCCTGCGGGCCGAGATGAACGTGCCGCCGTCGGCCAAGCCGCCGCTGGCCTTCGTCGCGCCCGACGCCGTGACCGCCGAACGTATCGCGCGCCACCGCGACCTGATCCTGACCCTAGGCCGCGCGGGCGAGATTGCGACGCTTGAGGCCGCGCCCGGCGGGGCCGTGACCTTCGTCTCGGGCGGCACGACGGCGGCCCTGTCGCTGGCCGGCATCATCGACCTGACCGCTGAACGCGCGCGTCTGGAGAAGGAGATCGCCGTCTTCGAGAGCGACATCGGCCACGTGAACAAGAAGCTGGGCAACCCCAACTTCGTGTCGCGCGCCGCGCCGGAAGTCGTCGACGAGCAGCGCGCCAAGCTGGCCGAGGCCGAAGAGGGCAAGGCCAAGCTGCAGGCCGCCCTGGCCCGTCTGGACGCGATGGCCGGGGCGTGAGGACGGTCCGCCTGGATCAGCTGCTGGTCACCCGAGGCCTGGCCGAAAGCCGGGCCAAGGCCAAGGCGGCCGTTGAGGCGGGCGGCGTCACCGTGAATGGCGCCCCCGCGAAGGCGGCGTCACAGGCGGTCAATGAGGACGCCGAGATCGGCTATGCCGCCGCGCACAGCTGGGTCGGGCGCGGCGCGCTGAAGCTGGAGCGCGCGCTGGACCTGTGGCCGGTTGCGGTCGAGGGCAGGGTGGTGCTGGACGTGGGCGCGTCCACGGGCGGCTTCACCGAAGTCTGCCTGGATCGCGGGGCGGCCAGGGTCTTCGCCGTGGACGTCGGCTATGGCCAGATGCATCCCAAGGTCGCGGCCGACCCGCGGGTGATCAATCTGGAGCGGACCGACGCGCGCGAACTGACGCCGGAGATCATACCTGAGGCGCCTTCGCTGATCGTCTGCGACGCCAGTTTCATCGGCCTGTCGAAGGTGCTGCCGGCGGCGCTGAATCTGGCCGCGCCCGACGCGGACCTGATCACCCTGGTCAAGCCGCAGTTCGAGGGGGCGGGCCCCAAGGACGCCGGCAAGAAGGGCGTGGTCAAGGACCCTGAGGCTCACGCGGCGGCGGTCGAGGGCGTGCGTGTCTGGCTGGAAAGCGTCGGCTGGAAGGTGCTGGAGGTTGCCGAAAGCCCGATCACCGGGGGTGACGGCAACATTGAGTTCCTGATGTGGGCGCGCCGGGCCTAGCCCATAGGTTTAGAGGGCCGCCGGATAACCGGCGGCCCTCTTCACGTCGTCGATCGACAGGGGGGCTGAAACTTAATCGACGACGCGATAGCGGCCGTTCTGGTCGGGGCAGGTGCGCACATAGCGCGTCTCGCTGCGACCGTCGGGCAGACGGATGACGCTCTCGGCGAGGCGGCATTCGTCGTTGTTCTGATAGCGATAATCCGGCGCGGGCTGGGTGTAGCCGCGGTCGTAGTCGCTGTACTCGCGATAATCGCGCCCATAGCCGTCGTCGTAACGAGGGTCGTAGCCGCCACGATTGTCGTAGCCATAGGCCGGCGGGACATAGGTTCCGCCATAGGACTGATTGTAGCCGTAGCTGGAGTTCGAGCGATAACGGCTGTCGCAGTTGGCGGAGCTGTTGCCCACGCCGGCGCCGATGGCCGCGCCGAGCACGCCGCCCAGGACGCTGCCTTCGGTGCGGCGGCCACGCGCCGCCAACTGCGAGCCGGCCACGGCGCCGATGGTGGCGCCGAGCACGCCGCCCGTCGTCGTCCGGCTCCGCTGATCGCCGACGCAGGGGTCATAGTAGCGACCCTGCGAACCGTAGTTGTTGTAGGCGGGCGGATAGCCGTAGCCATAGGTCTGGGCGCTGACGACGCCCGGAACCATGAGCGAACCGGCCACGGCGAGGGCGGCGACAGCAGCGGCGGATGCCTTCTTGGACAGATGAGCGATCATCGTTCGTATTCCTATGACAGATCCCGAAGCTGAACGGCTTCGCTGCGCTGTCTGTTGCATCCAGAAATAGGGAGACGAAGCTGAACGGCTTTTGATCGGTCTGTTCATCTTCGTTCAGGTTTCAGATTCGGCGCGGGACCGGGTAGAAGCCGCGCCATGACGCAAACGCTGACCATCGCCCGCATGGGCCACCAGGGCGACGGGATCGCCGAAACGCCCAAGGGCTTTGTCTTCGTGCCGGGGGCATTGCCGGGCGAGGTGATCTCTGGCGAGGTGAAGGACGGGCGGGTGGAGGCGTTCGAACTGATCGAGGCCAGCCCGGACCGTCGTCCGATTCATTCGGAGACCTATGCCGAATGCGGCGTCGCGCCGCTGCAGCACTGGGCGGACGAACCCTATCTGGCGTGGAAGCGCGAGGTGGTGATCCAGACCCTGGCGCGCGAGGGCATCGAGACCGAGGTCGAGGCGACCGTGGCCGTGCCGCAGGCCAGCCGGCGCCGTCTGGCGCTGCATGCGCGCAGCGGGTCGGGCGGCCGGGTTCTGCTGGGGTTCAAGGCGCGGCGGTCGTGGCGGCTGGTCGAGCTGACGGACTGTCCGGTGTCGGACCCGGCGCTGACGGCGGCCCTGCCGGCCCTGGCCAGGGTGGCGTCGCCCTTCCTGGGGCATCCGAAGTCGGCCCCGACCCTGCATGTGACCCTGACCGACACCGGTCTGGATGTCGACGTGACCGGGGTCGAGAAGAAGTCGGGCGGGCTGACGGCGGATGTGACGGCGCGGGCCATCGCGGCGGCGGCCGAGGCCGGTCTGGCCCGGCTCAGCCTGGACGGCGACACCCTGGTGATGGCGCGCCAGCCGCGCATCACCTTTGGTCGGGCGACCGTGCCCCTGCCGCCCGCCGCCTTCCTGCAGGCCGCGCCGGCCGCCGAGGCGGCCATGGTCAGCCGCGCGGTCGAGGCGGTGAAGGGGGCCAGAAAGGTCGCCGACCTGTTCTGCGGCGCCGGCACCTTCACCTTTCCTCTGGCCGAGGTCGCCAGCGTCATCGCGGCGGATTCGTCCGCGGCGTCGATCGCGGCGCTGAAGGCCGGCGTGTCCACGGCCCAGGGCCTCAAGACCATCGAGGCCCAGGCGCGGGACCTGTTCCGCCGCCCGCTGTCGCCCCATGACCTGAAGGGCTGCGAGGCCATCATCATCGACCCGCCGCGCGCCGGGGCGCTGGAACAGACCCAGCAACTGCCGGGGACCAAGGCGTCCCTGGTGGTCGGCGTGTCGTGCAACCCGCAGACCTTCGCGCGCGACGCCCGCATTCTGATCGACGGCGGCTTCCGGCTGGAGAAGGTCACGCCGATCGACCAGTTTCTGTGGTCGACCCACGTCGAACTGGTCGGGATTTTCCGGCGCTAGGACGCCAGGTCGAACAGGTCCATCTGAGGGCGCATGTCGGGCGGGATGCGGAACTGCGTCACGTCCAGCGGCGTGCGCGGCGCGTCCAGGCCGTAGCGCTTGATCGCCGCCTTGAAGCGGGTCGCGATCAGTTCGGCGACAGGACCGGTTCCCTTCATGCGCTGGGCCCAGTCGGGGTCGTAGTCCTTGCCCCCGCGCGTCTGGCGGATCAGGGACATGACGCGTGCCGCGCGTTCGGGGCGGGCGTCGGCCAGCCACTCGCGGACCAGGTCCTTGATTTCCAGCGGCAGGCGCAGGGTCACATACATGGCCGAGGTCGCGCCCGCCTTTTGCGCCGCCTCGAGGATGGATTCCATCTCGTGGTCGTTTAGGCCGGGAATGACAGGGGCGAAGCCGACGCCGACAGGACAGCCCGCATCGGCCAGTCGGCTGATGGCCTCCAGCCGTTTGGCGGGGGTGGAGGCGCGCGGCTCCATCGCTCGCGCCAGGCCGCGATCCAGGGTGGTGATGGAGACGAAGGCCGAGGCCAGCCCCGCTCGGCCCATCGGCCCCAGGATGTCGGCGTCGCGGGCGATCAGCACTGACTTGGTGATGATGCTGAACGGTTGATGGAACCGCTGCATGACCTGCAGGATCGAGCGGGTGGACAGGGTCTCGCGTTCGACCGGCTGATAGGGGTCGGTGTTGCCGCCTATGTGGATGCGTTTGCAGACGTATCTGGGCCTGGCGAGTTCCTGTTCCAGCAGACTCGCCGCGTGGGGCTTGAAGAAGATCCGGCTCTCGAAATCCAGGCCCGGGGATAGGCCCATCCAGGCATGGGACGGACGGGCGTAGCAGTAGATGCAGCCATGTTCGCAGCCCTTGTAAGGGTTGATGGAGCGATCGAAGCCGACGTCGGGACTCGTGTTTCTGGCGATGATGGTGCGGGCGTGTTCCGGCGAAAGGATGGTGCGCAGCGGCGCGGCCGCTTCGTCCTGATCCGTCCAGCCGTCGTCGAATTCCTCGCGCCGGTCGGCTTCATACCGGCCCGAGTCGTTGGAGCGTGCGCCGCGTCCTTTCATCGCCGTTCTCATAGCGAGAGGATGGCATGATTTAAGAACAAAACAAGAACAAAATTTCCCGATGCGCCAAGGATCAGGAAGCAAATCTGCTCGCCTCGCGTGACGCGGCCCCGGCTCGGCCTCGCGCCTTACAAACTGGGTCCGGCCTTCGCCGGGATGAGCGTGAGCGCTTTCGCCATCGATGGAACAGGACTAGAACAGAGCCATGATCACCGCCGCCCTGATGATGCTCCAACTGTCCGCTGCTCCGGTTCAGGCCGCGCCAGCGCCCGACGCTGAAATCGTCCCCGTGGAGCGCGTCCTGGACGCCATGCACGCCGCCGCGTCGCGAGCGGACGGGGACGCCTATTTCGCGACCTTCACGGCCGACGGCCGCTTCATCGGCACGGATGCGACCGAGCGGTGGAGCCTGCCGGAGTTCAGGGCCTACGCCATGCCCTACTTCTCGCAAGGCAAGGGCTGGACCTATCGACCGACGGCGCGGACCGTGACCATCGCCCCGATCGAGTGCCGCTGCGTCGCCTGGTTCGACGAGGTGCTGGACAACGACGCCTATGGGACCACGCGCGGCTCGGGCGTGCTGCGCCTGACCGACGACGGCTGGAAGATCGAGCAATACGTCCTCAGCTTCGCCGTGCCGAACGACAAGGCGCGCGCCGTCGTCGACGCCATCAAGGCCGACTGATGGAGGTTCAGGACGACGCCTTCGTGCTGTCGGCGCGGGCGCATGGCGATACGGGGGCGGTGGTCGAGCTGTTGACCGAGCGGCATGGGCGGCGCGCCGCCTATGTCGCCGGCGGGGCGTCGCGGAAGATGCGGCCCTTCCTGCAGGCGGGGGCGCGGGTGGTGGCTGATCTGCGGTCGCGGACCTCGGACCAGTCGGGCTCGGCGCGACTGGAGCCGGTGGGCGAGGGGCCGGCGGCCCTGTTCGACGATCCCCTGGCCCTGGTCGGGTTGAACGCCGCCGCGGCGGTGGCGCAGGGGGCGCTGCCTGAACGCGAGGCGCATCCGGGGGCCTTCTACGCCTTCGAGGCCCTGATGGGCGCCTTTGTCATGCCCGAGGTCTGGCCCGCCATCTTTGTGCGGTTCGAGGCCGGGCTGCTGGAAGACCTGGGCTTTGGCCTGGACCTTTCGCGCTGCGCCGCCACCGGTTCGATGGACGACCTGATCTACGTCAGCCCGCGCACCGGTCGGGCTGTCAGCCGCGAGGCGGGCGCGCCCTATGCCGACAAGTTGCTGAACCTGCCGCCCTTCATGCTGGGGGCGCAGGCGGGCTTAAGCGAAGGCGACGTGAAGGCGGGGCTGGACCTGACCGGGCATTTCCTCGAGCAGTTCGTTTTTCACGCCCTGAACAAACCCCTGCCGCCCGCGCGGGTATGGATGATCGAACGGCTGGCCGAGGCTGGACGGCTCTAGCCGCCATCAGCCGAAGGTGAAGGCGAAGACCTGAACGCCGGGGTCGAGGAACTCGATCTCGAAGGTCCGTTCGCGCGCGCCGCCTGATTGGCGCACCAGTTGATACAGGCGCTGGCTGTCGATCCGCCCCAGGCCCTGCGCGTCGATGTCCACGCCCGCGTCGGCGCCCGGCGCCTGGCCGTCGATGCCGACGCGGAAGCGCACGGGCTTGCCCATGCTGCTCGGCCCCATGACCAGATGCAGATCGCGGGCCTTGAAGCGGAAGGCCAGCCGTCCGCTGGCTGTCTGCAGATCCGCGTGTTCAGCGCGCACGATCCAGTCGCCGGACAGGCTCCAGTCGTTCAGCGCCAGAGGGACGGGCGCATAGGCCTTGCGCACGTCGAAGCCGAAGCCGCCGGGCGAGACGAAATGCTCGGCGCGGGCATAGCCGACATAGGTTTCAGGCGAGGCGACCTCGGCCATGTCGGCGGCGGCCTCGGCGCCCTGACCGTTCACCTGAACCACGGCCTGATCGACGCCCGTAGCTCCGGCTTCCTTCAGCAGTTGCTGGATGACCCGCTCGGAGTGTTCGTAGTCGCCCTCGCCGAAGTGATGGTAGCGAATGTCGCCCCTGGCATCGACGAAGTAGTGGGCGGGCCAGTATTTGTTGTCGAAGGCGCGCCAGATGGCGAAGTCGTTGTCCATGGCCACGGGATAGGTAATGCCGAAGCGGCGCACGGCGTCGCGGACGTTGGCGGGCGATTTCTCGACGGCGAACTCGGGCGTGTGGACCCCGATCACCACCAGACCCTGATCGCGATATTTCTCGGCCCAGGCGCGGACATAGGGAATGGTCCGCACGCAGTTGATGCAGGAGTAGGTCCAGAAGTCGACCAGTACGACCTTGCCGCGCAGCTGTTCGGTGGTCAGGGGCGGGCTGTTGATCCACTCGGTCGCCCCGGCCAGCGGCGGCATGGCGCCCTCGACGGGCAGGGCGTTCAGCGGCCCACGGGCGGCGTTCATGGGCTGGCCCGCGCCGAAGCGGCTGAGCAGGCTCTGTTCGATCCGGTTGGTGCTGCTGCTCGACAGACGGGTCAGCAGGCCGGTGTCGAGACCGAGCGCAATGGCGGCGACGCCGATCAGGACCAGCACGCCCAGACCCCGTCGCACCCACTCGCCGACGCCCAGCGATTTCTTCATCGCCTGGAAGACCTTGCCGCCGATCAGCAGGGCCAGGGCCAGGGAGGTGCCGGCCCCGGCGGTGTAGGCGACCAGCAGCAGGGTGGTGCCGACGCTGGCCCCCTGAAGCGCCGCGCCGGTCAGGATCAGGCCCAGGATCGGCCCGGCGCAGGGTGCCCACAGCAGGCCCGTGGCCACGCCCAGCAGGAATGAGGGCCATACGCCGCCGCCGGATTGCTGTTCCGCGCTGGCCTTCTCGGTCAGGCGCGAGCCGAGCGCCACCAGAGGCCGGGTCAGCTGATCCGCCAGCGATGGAAACACCAGGGTCAGCCCCAGCACCGCCATGACGGCCAGTGCGATCCAGCGTCCGACCTGATTGGCCTGCACCGCCCAGCCGCCGCCGACCGCCGCCAGCGTCGCCACTGCTGCAAAGGTCAGGGCCATGCCCAGCAGCAGGGGCAGGCCGCTCTTCATGAAGGGCTGGCCCGCCCGTGCGAAGACAAAGGGCAGGACGGGCAGAATGCAGGGGCTGAGGATGGTCAGCGCCCCGGCCAGATAGGACAGCAGGATCAGGAGCATGGCGTCGTCCTCTGGCCTTGGCTCTTATGAACGTCTCGGATGGCGTCGGGTTACAGCAGTCCTTGCAGGTCGCGGATGGCCGTGCGGGCTTCCTGCGCTAGCGCCTCGACCAGCTCTGCGGCAGGCAGAGTACGTGACAGGGGCGCGGCCTGACCGGCCCATTGCGGCGCATAGCCGTCGTCGCCCTGCAGGCTGGCGGCGGCGTTCAGCGCCTTGCCGAGGTCGTAGGCGTAGGGGTAGCCGGCCGTCAGGGCCTCGTCGGCGTTCTGCATGAAGGCGTTTTCGACGCCGCGCGCGGGACGGCCCGAGATGACCGGGCTGACGCGGGTGCGTTCGGCGCGGGGACCGGCCAGAGCCGCGCGATAGGCGGCATTGGCGGCGGACTCGGGGCAGGAGACGAAGGCCGTGCCCAGTTGCGCGCCGGCTGCGCCCAGCGCTAGCGCGGCCGTGATCCCGGCGCCGTCCATGATTCCGCCCGCGGCGATGACCGGGATGTCCAGTTCGCGGGCCACCAACCGGGTCAGGGGCAGGGTCGCGAAGCGCGGGTCGTCCGCCGGATCGAAGACGCTGCGATGACCGCCGGCCTCGCCGCCCTGGGCCCCCACCATGTCGATCCCCGCCGCCTGGGCCTGTCGGCCTTCCTCGGGCGTGGTGGCGCTGGCGATCAGAACGCATCCAGCGGCCTTCAGCGCCGCGATCTTTTCGGACTGAGGCAGGCCGAAATGGAAGCTGACCACGGCGGGTTTCTCATCCAGCAGGACGGCCAGCTTGGCGTCGTCGGTCAGGAAGCTCTGGTAGATCTCGGTGAGCGTCTCGGGCGGCGCGGCGCCGAACCCGGCGAAGATCGGGCGCAGGCTGTCGATCCAGACGCGGTCGCGCGCCGGATCGGACGGCGTCGGGGCGTGGCAGAAGACGTTGACGTTGAACGGCTGCGTCGTCAGGGCTTTCAAGGTCTGAATCTGGCGCTGGCCTGCGACCGCGTTGACCGAGGCGATGGAGATGGAGCCCAGGGCCCCGGCGTTTGAAACAGCCGCCGCCAGCTCGGGCGTCGAGGTTCCGGCCATGGGCGCCTGAATGATGGGCAGGTCCAGCCCGAGGCGGTCGGTGAGGGCGGTCTTCATGCGTGGTTCTGCCTTTTCGACGACGACCCTCCACCGATCGCCGCGGACCGTCCCCGCGTCAGCCGCGCGCTGCGCTAGACTTTGTCGTTCAGATCACCGATTCGAAGTCGCATGACCATCCACACCCCGACGCCCGAAGGCGGCCGCATCGTTGAAGAACCGATGGGCGATGCGCTGTCCAAGCGCTATCTCGCCTACGCCCTGTCCACGATCACCAATCGCGCGCTGCCCGACGTGCGCGACGGCTTCAAGCCGGTGCACCGGCGCATCATGTACGCCATGCACCAGATGCGGCTAAATCCGCAGGCGGCGGCGCGCAAGTGCGCCAAGGTCGTCGGCGAGGTCATGGGCGGCTATCACCCGCACGGCGACGCCTCGATTTACGAGGCCCTGGTCCGTCTGGCCCAGGACTTCGCCCAGCGCTATCCGCTGGTCGACGGGCAGGGCAATTTCGGCAACATCGACGGCGATAGCGCCGCCGCCATGCGCTACACCGAGTGCAAGCTGACGCCCGCCGCCGTCCTGCTGCTGGAGGGCATCGACCAGAACGCGGTCGACTTCCGTCCGACCTATGACGATCAGGACGAGGAGCCGGTGGTCCTGCCGGCCGGCTTCCCCAACCTGCTGGCCAATGGTTCGTCGGGCATCGCCGTGGGCATGGCGACCTCGATCCCGCCGCACAATGTCGGCGAACTGATCGACGCCTGCCAACTGTTGCTGGAGCGGCCCGAGGCGACGACGGCGGAACTGGTGCAGATCGTGCCGGGGCCGGACTTCCCGACCGGCGGTGTCTCGGTCGAGGGTCACGCCTCCATCCTGGACGCCTATGAGACGGGTCGCGGCGGGGTGCGTCTGCGCGCCCGCTGGGAGACCGAGGACCTAGGGCGCGGCGTCTGGCGCATCATCGTCACCGAGATGCCCTATCAGGTGCAGAAGAGCCGCCTGATCGAGGGGCTGGCCGACCTGATCGAGAACAAGAAGGCGCCGCTGCTGGGCGACGTGCGCGACGAGTCGGCGGAAGACATCCGCCTGATCCTCGAGCCCAAGAACCGCACCATCGAGCCCGAGATGCTGATGGAGAGCCTGTTCAAGCTGTCCGATCTGGAGGTCCGCTTCCCGATCAACATGAACGTGCTGGACGCCAGCGGCACGCCGCGCGTCATGGGCCTGAAGGACTGCCTGCGCGCCTTCCTGGATCATCGCCGCGTGGTGCTGAACCGCCGCAGCCAATGGCGGATCGAGCGGGTCGAGAAGCGGCTGCACCTGCTGGAAGGCCTGCGTATCGTCTTCCTCAACCTGGACGAGGTGATCCGCATCGTCCGCGAGGAGGAGCAGCCCAAGGCTGTCCTGATCGCGCGCTTCGGCCTGACCGAGGTCCAGGCCGACTTCATCCTCGACACCCGCCTGCGTCAGCTGGCGCGGCTCGAGGAAATGACGATCGAGAAGGAATTCAACGAGCTGTCGGCGGAACTTGCAGCGCTGAAGGCGCTGACATCGTCCGAAGGCAAGCAGTGGAAGGCCATCTCGAAGGAACTGGAGGCGGTCCGCAAGGCCCTGATCTCGCCGCGCCGGACGACCATAGGCGAGGCGGTGGACAGCTCGGCCTTCGTGGCGCCCGAGGCCTTCATTCCGCGCGAAGCCATCACCGTCATCCTGTCGGAACGCGGTTGGATCCGCGCCGCCAAGGGCAAGGTCGAGGACCCGTCGGAGCTGAAGTTCAAGGAGGGCGACAGCCTGGGCTTCCTGGTCCCGGCCTTCACCACGGACAAGCTGCTGATCGGGGCCTCCGACGGGCGCATCTTCACCATCGGCGCCGACAAGCTGGCGTCGGGCCGGGGCCACGGCGAACCGCTGCGTCTGATGATCGATCTCGATGAAAAGGCCGAGATTATCAACGTCGTGGCGCATGAACCGAATGCGAAGCTTCTGGTCGCGTCCAAGGCCGGTTACGGCTTCGTCGCGCCGGAGAACGACCTTCTGGCCCAGAAGCGCGGCGGCAAGCAGGTGCTGAACGGCGAGATGCTGGCCATGCTGCGCATCCCGTCGAACCCGCAGGGCGACCACGTCGCGGTCATCGGCGAGAATATCAAGGCGCTGATCTTCCCCTTGGCCGAGCTGCCTGAGATGGGCCGCGGCAAGGGCGTGAAGCTGCAGAACTACAAGCAGGGCGGTCTGGTCGACGTGGCGGTGTTCAACGCCGAGGCTGGGCCGGAGTGGGCCGACGGCGGCGGTCGTCGCCGCAACTGGCCCGACTGGAAGGACTGGCTGGGCAAACGCGCCGGGGCCGGTCGTCAGGGACCACGCGGGATGCGCAAGTTCCGCTGATCCTTTTTCCTCCCCATGAAATGTGGAGGGAGACCGCGAAGCGGTGGAGGGGCTACTGCGGCGAAGCGGTCCCTCCGTCTCGGGCGCTTTTGCCTCCCCATGGCATGGGGAGGAGAGGTGACGCCGAATTCATTGGTTGCCGCGCCTCCGGCCCCCCATATTCCGGCTGAAATGCTGGAGGAGGCTCAATGATCACCTGGATCATCATCGGCGTCATCGTCGTCATTCTGCTGTTCGTCGTGGTCGGCGCCTACAACCGGCTGGTGAAGCTGGATCAGACGGCGAACCAGTCGTTCGCCGACATCGACGTGCAGCTGAAGCAGCGCCAGGACCTGATCCCCAATCTGGTCGAGACGGTGAAGGGCTACGCCACGCACGAGCGCGGCACGCTGGACGCCGTGACCCAGGCCCGCGCCGCCGCCGCCGGCGCCCGCACGGTCGACGAGAAGGTGCAGGCCGAGAACATGCTGACCGGGGCTCTGGGCCGCCTGTTCGCCGTGTCCGAGGCCTACCCGGACCTGAAGGCCAACGCCAACTTCCAGCAGCTGCAGATGGACCTGTCGGACATCGAGAACAAGCTGGCCGCCGCGCGCCGCTTCTTCAACAATGCGGTCAGCGAGTTCAACGCCGTGCGCCGCCAGTTCCCGACGGTCCTGTTCGCAGGGATGTTCGGCTTTGGCTCTGACAAGCCCTTCTTTGACGTGGGCGAGGGCGAGCGCGCCGCACTGAACGCGGCCCCGCCGACGGTGAAGTTCTAGGCCCCAATGGCGGTTTTCGGTCAGGCCGTCGGCCTCAGGACCCACATCTGGCAAAACAACACCCGGTCGGCGATCCTGCTGGCCGGGTTCCCGGTGCTGCTGGTTCTGATCCTGTTCGGCATTCAGGTGCTGATGATGGGGTTTGGCATGCTGCCCAATTCGGGCGGCGGTCTGTCGCAGGACCTGGCGTTGGCGGCGTCGATGCTGGGCTGGACTGTGCCGACGGCCCTGGTGGTGGCCGGCGTGTGGTTCGTCATCGCCTATTTCGGCAATCAGGCGATGATCGACGCCATGACGGGGGCGCGGAAGGTCGAGCGGCGGGATGAGCCCGAGCTCTACAATCTGCTGGAGAACCTGGCGATTTCGCGCGGCCTGCGGACGCCGACCCTGCGCATCATCGAAAGCCCGTCGCTGAACGCCTATGCGTCCGGTCTGCACGAGGGCAACTATAGCGTCACCGTCACGCGGGGCCTGATGCAGACCCTCAGCCGCGACGAGATGGAATGCGTTCTGGCGCACGAGCTGACCCACGTCATCAACAAGGACGTGCGGACCATGGTGATCGCCTCGATCTTCGCGGGGATCATCAGCGTGGTCGCCGAACTGGTGTTCCGCAGCCTCTTCTATGTGCGAGGGGGACGCGGTGGGAACAACAAGAACGCCATGCCCCTGATCCTGATCGGCCTGGCCATCGGGGTGATCGGCTTCGGTCTGGCGACCGTCATCCGCATGACCCTGTCGCGGACGCGGGAATATGTGGCGGACGCCGGGGCGGTCGAGTTGACCAAGAACCCCGACGCCATGATCTCGGCCCTGCGGAAGGTGTCGGGCCAGTCGAAGATCGAAGCGCCCGACGAATTGCGCGGCATGTTCCTGGACAATACGGCGGACAAGGCGGGCTTCTCCGGCCTGTTCGCCACCCATCCGCCGATCGAGAAGCGGATCGCGGCCCTGGTGAAGTTCGCCGGCGGTCGGGACGAGGGGCCGTGGGGGCCGACGCCTTCGGTTACATCCAGCACGGCGGTTCCGACGACCTAATCGTCCTCCCCTTGTGGGAGAAGGTGGCCCGATAGGGCCGGATGAGGGGTGTCGGCGGGAAATTTGAAGGTTTCGACGACGCGTCTTGATCAGGATGCGGAGCGCTCACACCCCTCATCCGTCAGGCTTCGCCTGCCACCTTCTCCCACAAGGGGAGAAGGAAGCTAGAGGCGTTCCCAGCCCGGGGGCCTCAGCGCCTCCATCGGGCGGAATTTCGCCTTGTAGTCCATCTTGGGTGAGCCCTGGACCCAGTAGCCCAGATAGACGTAGGGCAGGCCGACCATGGCCGCCTGGCGCAGGTGATCCATGATGGCGAACTGGCCCAGGCTGCGGCGCTCCAGCTCCGGCTCGAAGAAGCTGTAGACCATGGACAGGCCGTCGTGCAGCAGGTCGGTCAGGCAGACGCCGACCAGATCGCCGGGGCCGTCGTCGGTCGCGGGCAGGCGGTATTCGATCAGGTGGGTGCGGACGGCCGTGTCCTCGACCATGGACACATAGTCGGTCCAGCCCATGTCGCTCATGCCGCCGCCGGGGTGGCGGGCGGTCAGGTAGCGGCGCAGCAGGTCGAACTGCTCCATGGTCGCCTCGGCCTCGACCAGATCGCGCGAGAGGTCGGCGTTGCGGTTCAGGATCTTGCGCTGCGAGCGGGAGAAGGCGAACTCGGCCACCGGGATGCGGACGGAGACGCAGGCCGCGCAGGCTTCGCAGGCGGGGCGATAGGCGATGTTCTGACTGCGGCGGAAACCGGCCTGGGTCAGGGCGTCGTTGACGTCGGCGCCGTCGCTGAAGGGCAGGTTGGCGAAGACCTTGCGCTCGAACTGGCCCGGCAGATAGGGGCAGGGCGCGTTGGCGGTCATGAAGAAGCGCAGCTGCCGGGTCGGGAAATGCTGGGTCACGGCCTTAGGTCCGTTTCCAATCGCTTCGGTAGGTTTGCGCGTGGGTCGTCATGTCCCGATTTGGCGCGCAACCGGGGGATTTCGCAAGCGCCGTGAGAGCGGCGCCGACGGTCACAGGCTGGTGTCCGTGGGCAGGACGGGCGCCTCGCGCAGCAGGACGATGGCGATGCGGCGGTTGCCGGCCAGCGACGGGTCATCGGGATAGAGGGGATCGGACCCCGCCTTGCCCGCCACCGAATAGACCCGGTCGGCGTTCACGCCCGCGCCCTGCAGCACTAGACGCGAGGCGTCGGCGCGCGCCGAGGACAGCGACCAGTCGCCGGCGCCGCTGGCGCGGCTGGAGCCGGCGACGGCGCTGGTGTGGCCGGTGATGGAGATGCGGTTGGGCAGCTGGTTGATGACCTTGGCGATGGCCCGCAGCAGCATCTGGGCGCGCGGATTGGGGCGCGAGGAGCCGTTCTCGAACATCGAGCGGCCTTCCTGGTCGACCAGCTGGATGCGCAGGCCCTCGGGCGTCTGGTCGATGATCAGCTGTTTCGACAGCTCAGCCAGCTCGGGCATGGCCTGCAGGGCCTGGCGGAGGCTTTCGGCGGCGCTGGCGAAGTCGGCGGCCTCGCGCCGGGCGATCTCGGCGCGCAGGGCGGATTCGCTGGCGCCGGCCAGGTTGGTGCTCTGGCCGGCTTCTTCGGGCGTTTCCGGCGCTTCGGGCGCCAGTTGCTCGATCATGGCCATGGAGCCCGAGCTCTTGGCCCCGTCGTCGCCCAGGGCGGTGCCGCCCAGGATGCCGCCGGAACCGGAGGTCGAGGCCGAGACGTTGGCCGGGGCGAAGTATTCGGCGATACCGCGCTTCTGTTCGGGATCGGTTGTGTTGATCAGCCACATCAGCAGGAAGAAGGCCATCATGGCCGTCACGAAGTCGGCGTAGGCCACCTTCCAGGCGCCGCCGTGGTGGCCGTGGCCGGACACCTTCTTCACCTTCTTGATGAGGATCGGACGATCGCTCGCGGACATGGTCAGGCCAATCTTAACGTCGTTTGTTAGCCCTGAATCCCACGCGGCCCGTTAAGAAGCGGTTGCGGCGCGGTCGTTTCTGGCGCGCGGCCTTGCCCGGTCGCGGTCCACGGCTTAGCTCAGGCGCGTGACCGGGTCCTCATCTTCTTCCGAATTCGACGCCAAGGCCTATCGCAAGGCGCTGGGCGGCTTCGCCACCGGCGTCTGCGTGGTGACGGCCCATACGGCTGAAGGGCCGCTGGGCATTACGGTGAACAGCTTCACCTCGGTGTCCCTGGACCCGCCGCTGGTGCTGTGGTGCCTGGACATCAAGTCGGACCGCCATGACGCCTTCGCCGGGGTCGAGCGCTTTGCGGTGCACATGCTGCCGGTCGAGGATCAGGCCATGTCGGACCGTTTCGCCTGGGGTGTCTGCACCCTGTCGGACGACGAGTTCGAGGTCGGCGATCCGGCCCCGCCGCGCCTGCGCAACGCCGTGACGCGGCTGGACTGCACGACCCACGATCGCATCGTCATGGGGGATCACCTGGTCATCGTCGGGCGGGTCGCGGCGTTCGACACCCACCCCGGCGACGCCCTGACCTATTTCCGCGGCAAGTACGGACAGGCCGTCGATCCGACGGCGTGAGGCCTGAATTTTCCTCCCCACATTGTGGGGAGGGGGACCACGAAGTGGTGGAGGGGCGTTGCGCCAAGCTTAAC
>JALAGW010000297.1 GCA_022712235.1 Brevundimonas sp.
CAGGTGGTGCGCGTCTGTGGCCAGAGCCTGCTGGGCGCATGACGGCGGCGATCGAGCGGTTCGACGCGCCCCTGTCGGGGGCGGCGGTGGTCGGCGGGGCGCTGCGGGGTATGATGCGCGCCAAGGGCGGCGAGGCGGTGCTGCCGCGCCGTGTGCTGCAACGCGAGGTCACGCTGGAGGCCGAGGCGGTCGGCGCCTACGCCCGGTTGTGTGGCTTTGCGCCCGAGCAGGGCGTGCCGATCACCTGGCCGCACATCCAGGCCTTTCCGCTGCAGATGCGGCTGATGCTGGGGGCGGATTTTCCCTATCCGGCCATGGGGCTGGTGCATCTGCACAACCGTATCCGTCAGCAGGAGCGACTGAACATCGGCGACCGGCTGACGCTGACGGCGCGGGCAGGGCGGTTCCTGAGCCACGACAAGGGGCAGGCCTTTACGTTGGAGACCACGGCGACGCGCGACGGCGCGACGGTGTGGGAGGGAACGAGTGTCTATCTGCGGCTGGGGCGTCCCGGTCACGGTGATCCGGCGCCGGTGCTGACGGGCGACGAGGCTGACCGGCTGGTCGAGGCCTGGACGGTTCCGGCTGATCTGGGCCGCCGCTATGCGCGGGTTTCGGGCGACGCCAATCCGATCCATACCTCGGCCCTGGGAGCGCGGCTATTCGGATTCCGCCGGGCCATCGCCCACGGCATGTGGACCAAGGCGCGGGCCGTCGCCGCCCTGTCGCCGTCGGCGCCTCTGGACGCCGCCGAGGTTGAGGTCGCCTTCCGCGCGCCGCTGTTCCTGCCGGGGCAGGCCGGGCTCTATGTCGGACCGACCGGAGCAAACCGTGATTTCGAGGTGCGCGACGCCACCGGCGCGCGCCCCCATCTGCGGGGTCGGCTGACCCTTTCGTCTGAGGATCCTGTTGCATGCTGACCGCTTCCGCCCCGCGCCGCGTCGCCATTCTGGGCGGCAACCGCATTCCCTTCGCGCGCTCCAACACCGCCTATGCCGAGGCCTCCAATCAGGAGATGCTGACGGCGGCGCTGCAAGGTCTGGCTGATCGCTACAACCTGCACGGCCTGCGGCTGGGGGAGGTGGCGGCGGGGGCGGTGCTGAAGCTGTCGCGCGACATCGCCCTGACGCGCGAGAGCCTGCTGGACACCACCATCGGTCACGACACCCCGACCTATGACGTCAGCCAGGCCTGCGGCACCGGGCTAGAGGCGGCCATTCTGGTGGCCAACAAGATCGCTCTGGGCCAGATTGAGGTCGGCGTCGCCGGCGGGGTGGACACCACCTCGGACGCGCCGATCGGGTTGAACGAGAAGTTCAGGAAGGCCCTGCTGGCGGCCAACCGCGAGAAGACCACAGGCGGGCGCATCAAGGCCCTGCTGGGCGCCGGTCTGACCGCCCCCTTCAGGCCCGAGCCGCCGCGCAACGCCGAGCCGCGCACCGGCCTGTCGATGGGCGAGAGCTGCGAGGTGATGGCCAAGCGCTGGGCCATCCCGCGCGAGGATCAGGACGCCCTGGCCGTGGCCAGCCATCGCAAGGCCGCCGCCGCCTGGGAGGCCGGTCTGTTCGACGATCTGGTCACGCCCTTCCGGGGACTGAAGCGCGACAACAATCTGAGGCCCGACATCGACCCGGCCAGGCTGGCGACGATGAAGCCGGTGTTCGACCGGGCGAACGGCACGCTGACGGCGGCCAATTCGACGCCCCTGACCGACGGGGCCTCGACGGTGCTGCTGGCCAGCGAGGAGTGGGCCAGGGCGCGGGGCCTGCCGGTTCTGGCCTGGCTGCGCACCGGCGAGACGGCGGCGGTGGACTTTGTGAAGGGGGGCGAAGGGCTGCTGATGGCGCCCGCCTACGCCGTGCCGCGGATGCTGGCCAAGCTGGGTCTGACGCTTCAGGAATTCGATCTCTACGAAATCCACGAAGCCTTCGCCGCACAGGTGCTTTGCACGCTG
Source organism: Brevundimonas sp. (assembly GCA_022712235.1). Taxonomy (GTDB): domain Bacteria; phylum Pseudomonadota; class Alphaproteobacteria; order Caulobacterales; family Caulobacteraceae; genus Brevundimonas. The sequence goes on from JALAGW010000297.1 coordinate 1,955, forward strand.
AAGGCCTGGCAGGATGAGGACTACGCTCGCACCCGCCTGGGGCTGGATCGGGCGCCGGGCGCCATCGACATGAGTAAGCTGAACGTCAACGGCGGCTCGCTGGCGGCTGGGCATCCGTTCGCGGCGACCGGCGGGCGCATCCTGGCCAATCTGGCGACCATGATCGACCGGCGCGGGGGCGGGCGCGGCCTGATCTCGATCTGCGCGGCGGGCGGTCAGGGCGTGGTGGCGGTGATGGAGAAATGAGCGGGGGGAGCAGTCTCGGCGTCGCTGCGGCGACCGAAGCGGACCAACTGTGGGCTGAGCGGTTCTGGACCCGGAACTATCGCCCCGGCGTGCCCGTCTGCATCGAGGATGAACTGGCGCGCTGGACCTCGGTGTCGCAGATGTTCGAGGCGGATTCGCGCCGTTTCGCCGACCGGCCCGGCTATGTCAGCCTCGGCACGGCCCTGACCTATGGCCAGGTGCTGGCGGCGGCCAAGGCCTTCGGGGCCTGGCTGCAATCCATCGGCATCCAGCCCGGCGACCGGGTGGCGCTGATGATGCCCAACGGCCTGCAATATCCGACCGCCCTGTTCGGCGTCCTGTTCGCCGGGGCGGTGGTGGTCAATGTCAACCCGCTCTACACGCCGCGCGAGCTGCACCATCAGCTGAAGGACAGCGGCGCGGTCGCTATCGTGGTGATGGACATGTTCGCCCGCACGCTGGAGCAGGCGCGCGAGGGGACGGATGTCCGTCAAGTCGTGGTGACGTCGATGGGCGACATGATGCCGGGACTGAAGGGCGTCGCCGTCAGCGCCATGATGCGCCATGTGCAGAAGCTGGTTCCGGCCTATCGCTTGCCGGGCGCGCACCGCTGGAAGGCGATGATGCGGCGGGCGCGGCGTCTGACCTTGAAGCCGGTCGAGACCAGGCCGGAAGACATCGCCTTCTTGCAATATACCGGGGGCACGTCGGGGGTGGCCAAGGGGGCCATGCTGACCCACCGCAACATCCTGGCGAACACGATTCAGGGGCGAGTCTGGATCCTGGATCAGATCGACCAGAACGCGCCGCTGGGCAATGTCACCATGCTGCCGCTCTATCATATCTTCTCCCTGACGGCGAACCTGATGATGTTCACCGGGGCGGGGGGCAGGAACATCCTGATCGCCAACCCGCGCGACGCCAAACGGGTGGAGTGGATCCTGCGCAAGGAGCGCTTCGTCGGCATGACGGGGCTGAACACTCTCTTCTCCAGCCTGCTGAAGACCGAGGCGTTCCGCAATCGTGACTTCTCGGACCTGAGGCTGACCATCGCCGGGGGCATGGCGACGCAGAAGGTGGTGGCCGAGGAGTGGGAGGCGGTGACGGGCGCGCCCCTGATCGACGGCTATGGCCTGACCGAGACCTCGCCGGTGGTCTGCATCGGTCGGGTCGATCTGGAGCATCCCGAGACCATGGGCTTTGACGGCACGGTCGGCTTGCCGGTGCCCTCGACCGAGGTGCGGATGCGCCGCGACAACGGCAGTTGGGCTGGAATCGATGAGCCGGGCGAGCTGTGCGTGCGCGGGCCGCAGGTCATGCTGGGCTACTGGCGGCGGCCGGACGAGACGGCCAGGGTCATCTCGGCGGACGGTTGGCTGGCGACCGGCGACGTGGGCGTGATGCAGGCGGACGGCCGGGTGCGGCTGGTCGACCGGATCAAGGACATGATCCTGGTCTCGGGCTTCAACGTCTATCCGGGCGAGATCGAGGACGTGGTGGCGTCGCACCCCCTGGTCGAGGAGGTGGCGGCTGTCGGCGTGCCTGATCCGGTGCAGGGCGAGAAGATCAAGATCGTCGTCGTGCCGCGCTCGCCCGAGCTGACGGCGGAGATGCTGATCGCCCATTGTCGGGCGCAGCTGACCGCCTACAAGACGCCGCGTCTGGTGGAATTCCGCAGCGAGCCCTTGCCCAAGACGCCAGTGGGCAAGGTGCTGCGCCGCGAGCTGCGCTGAGGTCTAGGCGGTTTCCGACGCCGCCTGGGGTGCGCGCTTGCGCGTGATCAGCAGGCCGAAGACCGCCGCCAGCGGGAACATCAGCACGCCATAGACGGCGGCCGGCAGGGACATGTCCGGGACCATCAGCACCGACTGGGCGATGACGATGGCCAGGGTGGCGTTGTGCAGGCCGACCTCGAAGGCGCTGGCGATCGACTGCTCGCGGTTGATGCGCAGCAGGCGGGGCACAATGAAGCCTATGCCCAGGCTGAGGATGCAGAAGCTGACGACGATGCCGGCCAGGGCGATGAAGTCGTCCTTCAGCACAGCGAAGTTGGAGACGACCGCCCCGGCGATCACCAGGGTCAGGATGACGAC
>JALAGW010000298.1 GCA_022712235.1 Brevundimonas sp.
CCCCCAGGCCTGGGCGAGCCGGGCGAAGGGGGGTGGCGAAGCCGGGGACGACGGCGAGCCCGCGCCAGCGGGCGGCGGCGACCGCCCTGCCCCCGCGCCTGCCGCCGCCCGCGCCGGCCCGGCCAGCCGCGCGGCGGCCCCGCCGGTCGCGACCAGACCGGCCCCAGCCAGAAGACCTGCGCCGCCGACCGCCAGCCCGCCGGTCACGAGGGCGCCTGCGCCGAGAGCCGGTCCGCCGGTGACCAGGGCAGAGGCCAGGTTGGGAATAAAGACGGCCAGCATGGCCAGGAGGATCGCGGCGACCAGAATGGTCAAGGCTTCATAGATGTCGGGATTGGCCGTGGGCTGGAGCTGATCGAAGACCGTGCGCGCGCCCGACACTACGATGGCCAGGGCCAGGACCTTCAGCCCCGAGGAGACGACGTAGCCCAGCGGCCTCTCGGCCAGGAAGGCGGACTTGCTCCATATGCCGAAGGGCAGAAGGATGAAGCCGCCCAGGGTCACGATCTTGAACTCGACCAGGGAGACGATGATCTGCAGGGCGAGAACCGCGAAGGCCAGCATGATGGCGATCATGGCCAGGCCGAGGATCAGGGCGTCGGTCAGGTTGCCGGCGATATCGAACGGGTTCTCCACCGGCGCCGGGGTGTCCCCCAGAGCCTTCACGATCCGCCAGCCCTCCGCGAGGACGGCGCCCGGATTGAGGAAGTCGGCGCGGCTGAGATCACCGCCTCCCGCCGTCAGGCCCAACTCGAGAAAGCCGGCGTAGATCGTCTCGGACAGGGCCTGCCAGTCGTTGATCAGCCAGGCGAAGGCCCCGATCAGCAGGATCTTGCCGAAGCCCGACGCCAGGACCTCCCGGTTGGGCGACAGGGCCCACTGGATGCCGGTCAGGGCGACGACAAGGGCGATCATCAGCCCGAAGACCCCGTTGACCGGCCCCTGCAGGGCCGAAAAGCCCGCCGAGACGGTGTTGGAGAAGACCGCCATCAGTTCGTTGGGAGTCTCTACGCTGACAGACGCCGCCATCGCCCTGCTCCTCAGTTCCGCGCGTTCGAAAGGGGGTCGAAGACCGGCGGGTTCGGGACCGCGACCGGACGCGACCAATACCTGCGACGCGCCTCGGCCCCGGCGGCTCGCTCCGCGCCGTCCCGCGCCGCGCCCTCGGAAAGGAGCCGGGCCTGGGCCAGCATGATGACCCTGAGCGCGGCCAGGTCCTCGGCCAGGACCGCCAGCATCTGGTTGGAAGACTGCACGGCCGCGGTCTGGCCCTGGGCGGACTGGCTGGCCTCAAGGGCCCCGGAGAGACGCTGGCCACGCCCCCGCCCCAGCCGTTCCAGATCGGCGGCGGCGCGGGCCAGATCCTCGGCTGTGCGCCGCGCATTGGCGCTCCGGCCGCGGCTCTGTTCGAGCAGACGCAGGGCGTCCGTCCCCGACAGGTCTTCAGGATAGAGGTCCGCGAACTGCCGCTCCAGGCCGTCGACCGAGGTCGCCAGTCCACGCGCGGTCCGGGCCAGCTCGGCCATGTCCCGCAAGCTCTGGCTATTGCCGGCCAGATGGCTGTAGGGCGAGGCCGCCAGGCTCTTCGCCTCATTGGCCAGGCTCTCGAGCTGGCGCGCTGCCTGGAGCGCATTCTCCAGATGATTGCGCGGGTCGAACACGACCTGCTGGGCCCGCGCTCCATTAGCGCCCAGCAGGGCCGCGACGGCGACGACGACCACAGCCGACCTATTCGACCGCCAGCGGCGGAGCGAAGGCGTCGAAAACGGAATCCACATGTCGCACTCCCTTGGCTTTGAGGAATTCACGAGCGAAGCCGGCCTCGCCGGATCGCGTCAGAACGGCGTCGATGAGGGCCTGATCCTCGGGCGAACCCGCCCCGCACAGAGCCAGGGCCACGCCCGACAGCCGCAGGTCGAACAGCCGCCGCCCCTGGGGCTGGCGCCAGTAGTAGGCGCGCTTGGGCGCGGCGAAGGCGATCAGCTCCAGCTGGCGCCGGTTGAGTCCGAAGCCGCGATAGAGGTCGGCTGACGACGGCTCCAGCGCCCGGGGATTGGGCAGGAAGACCTGGGTCGGGCAGGATTCGATGAGGGTGGCGGCGATCGGCGAGGCCGCGACGTCATCCAGGCTCTGGGTGGCGAAGACCACGGCGACCCGCTTCTTGCGCAGGGTTTTCAGCCATTCGCGGATCTTGGCGGCGAAGGCCGTCTCGCCCAGGAAGAGCCAGGCCTCGTCCAGCACCAGCAAGGTCGGTCGCCCGTCGAAGCCTTGCTCCAGATGATGGAACAGGGCCGAGAGCACCGGCGCGACCGCCGAAGGCGTCGCCATGAGGGCCTCGAGCTCGAAAGTGTCGAACCGGCTCGGCGCCTGGCTCCCTCCGGCTCCATCCAGGAGGGCCCCATGCGGCCCCTTCAGAGTCAGGGCCTCCAGGCCCGCCGCCACGGCCTTGTTCTGGACCAGGGCGCAGAAGACGGTCAGCGTCCTTTGCTCTACAGGCGCCTCGGCGAGCGCCGCCAAGGCCGCCCAGATCTCCTCGCGGACGGCCGGCGTGGGTTCGAGCCCCGCCTGACGCACCGTCTCGGCGATCCATTCGGCGGCCCAGGCGCGTTCGTCGTCTACGTCGATCCCGGCCAGGGGCTGGAGCGAGAAGGTCGCCCCCGGCTCCAGCGCCCGCCAACACCCGCCGGCCGCCAGGGTCGCCGCACGCGCCGAACGCCCCTTGTCGAAGAAGACCACCCGCGCGCCCGGATAGCGAAACCACTGCAGGGCCAGGAAAGACAACAAGGCGCTCTTGCCCGATCCCGTCGGTCCTACGACCATGGCGTGGCCGACGTCGCCGACATGGAGCACCAGCCGAAAGGGCGTGGAGCCGGTGGTGCGGGCGACCGCCAGCGGCGGCCCGTCCAGGCAGGCGTCGCCGGCCGGACCGGCCCAGACCGCCGAGACCGGCAGGAGGTCTGCCAGATTGAGGGTCGAGACCAGGGGGCGTCGCACATCGGCGTAGGGCTCGCCCGGCAGGGAGCCGAGCCAGGCCTCCACGGCGTTGAGGTCCTCGATCCGCGCCGTCAGCCCCTGGGCGTTCAGCGCCGCCTCGATCGTCCGCGCCTTGGCCGCAGCCCCCGCCTCGGTCGGATCCATGACCGTCACCGTCAGGGTCAGGTAGCCGAAGGCGCAGGCCTCGGCGCCCAGCATCTCCAGAGCCCCGTCGCACTCCTCCGTCTTGGAGGCGGCGTCGGTGTCGATCAGGGGCTGTTCCTCGCGAGTGATCGCCTCCCTCAGCAGGGCGCCGACGCCCTTTCGCTTGGAAAACCAGCGCTTGCGAAGCTTGACGATCTCCCGCTCGGCTTCCGCCTTGTCGAGGCCGATCCAGCGGGCGCTCCAGCGATAGGAAACGGGCAAGGTCCCAAGACCATCCAGCAGGCCGGGCCGCGTCGCCGACGGCAGGCCGCGCACGGACACAGTCCGGAGCCATTGATCGCCGAGCCGGGGCGCGGTCCCGCCCGTCAGGCCGGCGTCGGCCAGCCAGACGTCGAGAAAGACAGGCGTCTCCAGCGGCCGCACCGGATGGGGGTTGGGCGAGACGCAGGCGTGCAGCCAGGTCAACAGGACCGCGTCTTCCAGCGGCGCGATTTCCGGCAGGGCGTCCGCCAGGAGATCAAAGGTCGCATCCGCCTCGCGCCGGAAGCTCGCCAGGGTCTGGCGCCAGTCCTGCCCGGCCCGGGCAAGGCCGTCGAACAGCCATCGCTCGAGCCGCCGCGTCTCGTCGGCCCGCGGCAGCCAGGTCAGGGCTAGCCGATAGTCTGTTTCAAAGGCCGGCTCTGCGGCCTCGAACCGGTCCCGTCGCTCGGCGTCGACCAGCCACGCCGCCTCCGCCTCGAACTCGCTTTCAGGATAGGCGGCCGCCGGACGACGCTGCGCCTCCACATGCAGGCACCATCCGGTGCCGAGGCGCTTCAGGGCGTTGTTCAGCCGCGCCCGGACCGCCATCAGCTCCTCTTCCGTCGAGGACTCCAGGTCCGGACCTCTGAAGGAAAAAGCGGTGGTGAAGGAGCCGTCCTTGTTCAGGACCACGCCCGGCGAGACCAGGGCCGCCCAGGGCAGATGGTCCGCCAGGCTGGCGGGGCGACGGCGATGTTCGTCGAGGAAGCGCATGACGGCCTCACGCGTCCAGATGGCCAGGCAGGGCCAGATGGCGCCGCAGGACGTCGAAGAAGCGCCGATCGGCCCGCGCCGCCCACAGGCCCACGGCATGGGCGACCGCCCACCACAAGAGGCCCAGCCACCAGATCCGCAGGGCCAGGCCCAGGACCATGGCCGTCGTGCCCATGAGGACGGCGTAGTCGCGCGGCATGCCGGCCATCAGCACGGGCTCGACCAGGGCCTGGGCCACCGGCAGGTCCCAGCCCTCGGGATGCAGATTGTCGAGGGAGCGGGCCATCAGGCGATCTCCACCCCGCCGGCGAAGCCGAAGAAGTCGAGGAAGAAGGTCGAGGCCGCAAAGGCGATGGTCAGCCCGAACAGGATGCCCAGGGCCCGCCGCATGGAGGACCCGCTCTCGCTCATGGCGACGCCGGCCCCGAACAGGACCACGGCGATCACGGCTGCGGCCTGGACGACCGGCCCCGTAATCGACTGCACCACCTGCTGGATCGGCCCTTCCCAGGGCATCCCCGTTCCACCCGCCAGCGCCGTCCCCGCAGCCAGAAGGCCGCTCGCCAAGGCTGCGCCGAACAGGCGCTGTCCCACTCTCCGCTTCATGATCCGCCTCCAGGGTTCAGCGCATTTCAGGGCGCCGCGACTCATTGCAAGCAAAACAATCCACAGGGAGTCAATGAGAAATATTGTTTTATTTCAGCGACTTATTTTGAACTTCTGGCCAAGTTGTTCGCAAGTTCCAGAGGCGTCGCAGAAGGCTTCCGGCTCGCCGGCCCGGCAGGCTCCGCGCCTTCAGGAGGTCCAGGGAATGAACCGTAAAATCAGAAGCTTCCTGAAGCATCCCGTCTGACAACCGCGCCCGGCCGGCTGCGAGCGCGGCGAGGAAGGGGCTGCAGCAAGGCGCCAAGCGCGCCGACCGCCAGAATTTAACCTCAATCCATATGGTAGCCGGACGGTCTCGAATTCACCTCAGGCGCCCCGGATGCACCCCCTTATTGACGGCCAGACCCTATCGCGCTCCGACCTCGAGGCCCTTGCCGGGGGCAAGATCAGGACCCTCCGCGGGTGCGTTTTCGATGATGTCGATCTGTCAGGCCTGAATCTGAACGGCCTTCTGTTCGATCGCTGCAGCTTCAAGGGGACGGACTTCACCAGCGCCCAACTCGAGGACACGCGATTTTCCGGCTGCCGCGGCGCCATGGCCAACTTCACCGCCGCCAGGCTGGACGCCTCGACCTGGAAATCCTGCGATCTCAACAATACGCGCTTCATCGGCGCCAGCCTTTCCGAGACGGTCTTCACCGGCTGCAAGCTGACGGGGGCGGATTTCTCACGATCGCGCCATGTCGGGACGACCTTCATCGAGACCACCCTGGCGTCCGCCCGCCTGCCCGGCTTCTCCTTTCGCAAGCAGACCTTGGAGACTGTCGATTTCAGCCATGCCGATCTTGCGGGCTGCGATTTTCGCGACGCCGTTCTGGACAACTGCAGCCTGCGCGACAGCCATCTGGTCGACGCCCGCTTCGACAACGCCGACCTGAGGGGCGCCGACCTCGGCGGCCTGCGCCTGAACGACGCCCGACGGTTCAAGGGCGCGACCATCTCCCG
>JALAGW010000299.1 GCA_022712235.1 Brevundimonas sp.
AAGCGGCAGCCGCCGCCGACACGCCCGCCAAGGCGGCGAAGCGCAAACGCACGCGCCTGCAGCTGATCGCCTTCGTTTCCGGGATCGTGGTCGCGGCCCTGCTGGCCCTGACCATCGTCCTGGCGGTCGGCGGACGGATGTATCTGGTCTCGGATTCCGGGCGCGAACTGATCACCAGCTTTGTCGCGGGCAAGAAGATCAGCCGCTATGGCCGCATCAACGTCGAGGGCTTGAAGGGCGACCTGTTCGACGACTTCTCTCTGGAGCGCGTCACGGTCACGGACCAGAACGGCGTCTGGCTGGAGGCGACCAATGTCCGCGTGGACTGGTCCTACTGGCCCCTGTTGATGCGCCGCTTCCACGCCAGCGAAATCAGCGCCGACCAGATCCGGGTCATCCGTCGCCCCCTGCTGGAGCCCCGCACCGAGCCGGGCGGCCCCCAGGCCATCACCGTCGACATCGACAAGTTCCGCGCCAACGTCGAACTCATGGAGGACTTCTCCAAGGAGTATGGTCGCTGGACCCTGAGCGGCGACGCCGAAATCCCGCGCAAGGGCGACAAGGTGGTCAACGTCGATGCCTTCAGCCTGAACCGCAAGGGCGACCACCTGCTGCTGAAGGCCGTCATCGGCAAGACGCCCGAGGACCTGCGCGTCAACCTGCGCGCCGGCGAAGCCCAGGGCGGCCCCATCGCCGGGGCGCTGGGCTATTCCCCGGACAAGCCCTTCTCGGCCGTCGCCGTGGTCAACGGCGAGATCGTCGATATCGAGGTCAAGACCGGCGACTTCATCCCCCTGTCGGTCAAGGGGCGCTATGGCGAGGACGGGGCGCGCATCGGCGGCGCCGCCGACTTCTCGGGCTCGGATCTGCTGGCCCCCTTCGTCGAGCGCATCGGCCGCACCGCCCGCTTCGGCTTCGCCACAACGCCCGACAAGACCCGCGAAGGCTACCAGGGCGTGGCCTGGACCCTGAGCGCCGACAATATCCAGTCCAACGCCCGCGGCCTTATCCAGCTCAAGGATCGTAACGCGCCCGACGGGATCAATCTGACGATCACCACCCCGTCCCTGACCCGACTGGTCGGTTTCACCCTAGCCGAAGCCACCACCTACACCGGCGTCTTCAAGGGCGACGCCAAGACCTGGACGCTGCAGGGCTCGGCCAGCCTTCAGAACGCCGACCTAGCCAGCTACCGCGCCGCCCGCATCTCCGGGCCGCTCGACATCGCCGTGAACAAGGGGCAGTTCGACATCACCACCGACGCCCGCGCGGTCGGCGGCTCGACCGCCGGCATCATCGGCGCGCTTCTAGGCGCGACGCCGCGCGTCCAGTTGCAGGGTTCGCGCACCACCGACGGCGCCTATGTGCTGAAAAAGATCGACGGGCGCGGCCAGGCCCTGACCCTGACCGGCTCGGGCGGGCGCAGCATCACCGGCGGCCTCAGCTTCCGGGGCGAGGCCGACATCACCGACATCTCGCGCATCCGTCCCGGCGCCAAGGGCGCGTTCAGGGGGCCGATCCAGGCCGGCAAAGCCCGCGGAAACGCTCCGTGGACGCTCAGTTTCGACGGGCGCGGCTCGGGCATGACCATCGGCATGGACGAACTGGACCGCCTGCTGGGCCAGACCCCGCGCCTCAAGGCCGCCGGCTCGTGGAACCATGGCGTACTGGCCATCGACAACGGCGAACTGACCGGCGCCGCCGGGCGCATGGGGGCCAAGGGCCTGATCGAGGGCGGCAAGCTGCGTCTGGCGCTCGACTGGGACGCGCGCGGTCCGTTCGGCGTCGGCCCCGTCGCCATCGACGGCGCCATGAGCGGAAACGGCGCCCTGACCGGCACCCTGGCCCAGCCGCGCGCCGACCTGCGCGCCGCCTTCGACAAGGTGTCGGCGGGCGGCCTGATCCTGACCAACGCTGACCTGATCCTCAGCTTCCGCAAGGGGACCGACGCCTCGGACGGCCGTGTCGTCGTCAATGCGGGCTCGAACTACGGCCCGGCGCGAGCCTCGGGGAACTTCTTCCTCGGCGGCAAGCAGATCCGCCTGACCGAGGTGGACGTCAACGCCGGCGGCGTGACGGCCCAGGGCGCCGTGGCCCTGTCCAACAACTACCCCTCCAGCGCCGACCTGACCTTCACCGCGCGCCAGGGCGCCTTCCTCGCATCCGGCGAAGCCAACGGCCGGGTCCGCCTGACCGACGGCGGCGGCGATCAGAGCGCCGTGCTCGACGTCACCGGCCGCAACGTCCGCCTGGCCGGTTCGACCTGGGTCGTGCGCAACCTGTCGCTGAAAGGCCAGGGCACTCTGGACCGCCTGCCCTTCACCCTGTCCGCCGACGTCGGCGGTGCCACCCCGGTCCAGTTCAACGGCTCGGGCGAGTATTCCCGACAAGGCCCCGCCCAGTCCGTCACCCTGCGCGGCGGCGGTCGCGTGCGCGAGGTCGCCTTCACCACCCGCGCCCCCGCCGTCGTCGCCCTGAACGGCGACGGTCGTGTGGTCCGCGTCGACCTCGGCGTCGGCGGCGGCGTCCTGACCGGCGAGCTTCGTCAGGACAAGGCGGGCAGCGCCATCCAGGCCGACATGACCAATGTCGAGATGGGCTCCCTGGCCCCCGACCTGCGCGGTCAGATCACCGGCCGCGTCTCGTTGCAGGGCTCGGGCGACACGCTGAACGGCTCGGCCAACATCGACCTGAAACAGCTCCGCAGCATCGACGCGCCGCGCGGCCTGGCCGTGGACGGCACGCTGAACGCCGACCTGACCGACAATGTCCTGCGCATCCGCGCCCAGGCCAACGACGGCACGGCGGTTCAGGCCTCGGCCGACGTCCGCCTGCCGGTCGAGGCCTCGGCCGCGCCGCTCCGTCTGGCGGTGGCCCGCACCCGCGACATGTCCGGCCAGGTCGCCATCAACGGCCAGATCCAGCCCATCTGGGACCTCTTCCTCGGCGGCGCCCAGTCCCTGTCCGGTCAGGTCGCCGCGCGCGCCACCCTGGCCGGCACCTTGAACGAGCCGCGGCTGAACGGTCGGATGGATCTGACCCAGGGCGCCTTCCGCGACAGCGCCACCGGCCTGCGCCTCGAAAACGTGACCCTGGCCAGCCGCTTCGACGACACCCAGGCCGTGATCGAGCGCTTCGAGGCGGCTGACGGGCTCAAGGGCACGGTCACGGGCAACGGCAATCTGGGCCTTCGCCAGGGCTCGGGCTCGACCCTGCGGCTGGAGCTGACCCGCTTCCGCGTCATCGACAACGACATCGCCGAGGCCCGCGCCAACGGCGTGCTGACGGCGGTTCGCGGCGCCGACGGCAATATCCAGCTCAGCGGCGACCTGAACATCGACAACGCCGAAATCTCGCCCAATCTGCCCGGCTCGAACGGGGTGGTGAAGATGGACGTGGTCGAGATCAACCGCCCCGGCGGCGATCCGGTCGAGGTCGAAGCCAAGGCGCGCGGTCCCCAGATCGGTCTGAATCTGAACCTGACCGGACGCGAGATCCATGTGCGCGGACGTGGCCTGAACGTCGAACTGACGGCCGACGCCCGCGTGCGCGGCACCATCGCCCAGCCCCAGTTGACCGGCACGGCCAACGTCGTGCGCGGCGACTATGAGTTCGCGGGCAAACGCTTCGTCTTTGACGAAAGCGGCTCGGTCAGCCTGTCCACGGACCCGGCCCGCATCCGCCTGAACCTGCAGGCGGTGCGTGAAGACCCCACCCTGACGGCGGCCATCAAGGTCACCGGCACGGCGGCCCAGCCCAAGATCGAGCTGACCTCGACGCCCTCCCTGCCCCAGGACGAGATCCTGTCACAGGTCCTGTTCGGGCGCTCGGCCTCGCAGCTGTCGGGCTTCGAGGCGGCCCAGCTGGCCTCGGCCGTGGCCTCCCTGGCCGGCGGCGGCGGCTTCGACGTGATCGGCAACCTGCGCGAACTGGCCGGTCTGGACCGCCTGTCCTTCGGCGGCGAGGCCTCCAGCCTGACCGTCGCCGGCGGCCGCTACATCACCGACGACGTCTATCTGGAGGTCATCGGCGGCGGCGAAGGCGGGGCGGCGGTCAATGTCGAATGGCAGGTGCGCCGCAACCTGGCCGTCAGCTCCAAGTTCGGCGGCGAGGGCGACGCCAGCCTGTCCATCCGCTGGCGCCGCGAAAGCGACCGTCCCGGCGGCGATCGCACCGACCGGCGACGGAACCGCAGCCGCTAGCTCACCTCGTCATCCCGGAAGCGGCGCAGCCGCTATCCGGGACCGCCAGGAACACCACAACTTGCGCCTTTAGGGGTCCCGGCTCTTCGCTCTCTGCGAGAGGCTAGGCCGGGATGACGGCAAGAGCGGCTATAGAACTTCCAGCACCGCCTCGACCGGGCGTCCGATACGGGCGCCCTTGTCGCTCAGGACGATGGGTCGTTCCACCAGCACCGGCTCGGCGATCATGGCCGCGCGGATCACGTCGTCGGACGCCCCGCTCTCCAGCAGTTCGCCCGTCTTCGCCTCGCGCTTGCGCAGCAGACCCGACAGGCCGACGCCCGTCTCCCTGGCCAACCGGTCCAGCGTCGCCGCATCCCAACCCGTCTTCAGATATTCGACCACCACCGGCTGAACGCCCTTCTCCTGCAGCAACTCCAGCGCCTTGCGCGAGGTCGAGCATTTCGGATTGTGGAAGATGGTGACGGTCATCAGTAGGTCCGTTTCAGTTTTTCAAGCATGCGCCCGCCTCGGAAGGCGGCGACATACATGGCTATAGTCGCGAGATTGACGAGCCACATCAGCGCACGGACGAAGGCGAACTCAAGCTCGATCGACGAACCGATCTTCAACAGGGCGCCGACCCCGCCCAATACGCCATAGGCCATGAAGGCGAGCATGATCGTCGGGATCACCCAGGTCATGCGCCGCCACTGCGCTACCGCCAGAACGACATAGACGACAGAGAACACCAATGTGATGGCAAGAGTGAACATAGGCATCATGCCCACGATGGCGTCCTGAATGGCGACTTGCTGAGCCGTCATGACCTGCCCTTTTTGCTGAGCAGCCAGCACCTGAGCCAGCGCCTCAGTCTTCGGCATAGCCAGCAGGCCGACGAACAATTGCACGACGCCGATCCCCAAGGCCACCGCCCCGACTCGCGCCGCCCTCTGCGCCTCGGCCAAGCCGCGCGGAGGCGTGAAGGGATTGGCCGCACGCAGCCACAGTTTCACATTCTGGTTCATCATCGCCCCCCGGCTGTCAGACCCTACCTCTTAGAGGCAAGCGGCGCCGAGGCAAGTCGCCCCCGCCCCGCCGCCCCCCGGCGCGCGCCCCCGTGCAGG
>JALAGW010000300.1 GCA_022712235.1 Brevundimonas sp.
CGGGTTCTCCGCCACAGGCTGGGCGATGCGGTCGGTGAAGCGGATGTCGAAATAGCTGAGATCGAGCTGCAGCCGCCCCGGCCGCCAGTTGAAACCGGCGGTGAAGGTGTCGGCGGTCTCGGGCTTGAGGTCGGGATTGCCGCCATAGACCATCAGCGACAGGGTCTGGTTCCCGTCCGGACGCGCCAGGAAGATGCCCGACGCCCCCTCCTCGCTGTGGACCTGGGGCAGGGAGGGCGCGCGGAAGGAGGTTCCCCAGGTGGTGCGGAAGGTCAGGTCGGCGGTCGGTGCCCAGGCCAGGCCGATGCGCGGGTTGGCGGTGTCGCCGACGTCGTCATAGCGTTCCAGCCGACCGGCCAGGGAGAGGTCGAGCCGCCTCAGGCCTGGCCGGCCGTTGGCCTCCCCCACCAGGGACAGGCGCATCTCGGCGAAGACGGCGGCGGACTCCCGGGTTCGCTTCGGCGTCTCGGCGACGGCGGGCACCACGGTGGCCAGGAGGGTTCGGGTCCCCGTCTCGAAGCTCTCGGCCCGCCATTGCGCCCCGACCGCCAGCCGGACCTCACCGCCCGGCAGGGTCCAGAGCGGCCCCTCGGCCATCAGGTTCAGGCCGCCGGCCCGGCTCCGGTCATGGGCCTCCGCATAGCCGCTCGAGATGAAGTCGAGGACCGCCGCGCTGTTGGCGCTCCCGTCCCCGAAGAGGTTGAGATAGCCGTCCCGCGTCGCCGAGAAGGCGGTGGCGGGATCGTCAGGCAGGGTTCCGAGGGCTTCGTTGGCGAAGCGGTTGTTGACCCGATTCCGGCTGGCCAGCGATCCCCGCTCCTGGGCCAGGGCGGCGTAGGCGTCGAGGCTCCAGTCCGCCGGCAGCTGGTATTTGGCGGCGACAGTCCCGCCGATGCTCTCCGACCCCCCCTCCTGCCGCGAGGGCCCGATGTCCCGGATGAAGGAATAGCCGACAAGATGGGCGGCCGCCCCGGTCGGCGACACGAACCAGGGATTGGCCGCCGACACCGAGAAGATGCCCGCGCTCCCGCCTCCGGTCAGGGTGGAGACGCGCCGGGAGTATCGAAGGTCCGCCGACAGGTCGAGGCGATCGCCCAGCGACTGCGACACCCGTCCATAGGCGCTGTAGCGTTCGATCGCCGGGGTCAGGTCCGCCCCGAGGTTGAGGGCCTGGCGATTGGCCCCGCCGGCCAGGAAGTCAGCCGGGGTTTCGGCCCGTCCCGAGGCCCCAGGGCGGATGGCGTGGCTGGCGAAATAGCCGCCGATCGCCGGGTTGAAGGCCAGCAGGTTGCCGGGGCCGCTGTAGAGGAGGCGATGGTCCGTCCCGCCGTAAGGGCGCAGGTCCCCGTCCGCCGTATAGGGCCGGTCCAGGCTGCTGAAGGGGTTGGTCTTCTGGTATTCGAGCGACAGATATCCAGCGCCGCCCGACCAGCTTCGCCCCGCCAGGTGAGACGCGACCAGGTCCTCGGCGCCGCCCCGGGCCGCGGAGACCCGCACCCGGCTTTCCTGGCCGTCGAAGGCGCGCCGCATAATGATGTTGACCACGCCGGCAACCGCGTCCGCGCCGTAGAGGGCCGAGGCGCCGTCCAGCAGGACGTCGACCCGCTCCACCGCTGCGGACGGAAGCGCCGAGACGTCGGCGAACTCGGCCCGGAAGCCGGAGCCCGCCAGCCTGCGGCCGTTGACCAAGACCAGGGTCGAGGTCGGCCCCAGCCCCCGGAGGTTGAGGCCCGTGGCGTAGACGGAGTTGGAACCGGCCCGGTCGGAGCCCGCCCCCTGGACCAGAGGCGTCCCCGCCCCGGCGTAGTTCTGCGGAAGACCGGCGAGGACTTCCGACACCGTGGCTTCAGCCCGCCGGTCGAGCGCATCGCGGCCCAGGGTGATCACCGGGGAGACCGGAGGCCCGGCCTGACGCAGAAGACTGCCGGTCACCACGACGTCGTCGATCTCCGTCGCCGGAAGCTCCGCCGCCGCCGCCGCCGCCGCACGGCGCAGATAGAGGACGCCGGGCCGCGGCTCCCGCCAGTCCAGCCCCGTGCCTTCCAGCAGGCGCTGCAGGGCCTGGTCGCGGGTGAAGCGGCCTCGCAGGCCCGGCGACGTCCGGCCCTCCACCAGGGCGCCCTCGAAGAAGATCTGCTGGTCGGACGCCGCCGCGAACCGGTTCAGGACGTCCCGGAGCGACCCGGCGGGAATCTCATAGGCGCGCACCGCCTGGGCTGTCGCCGGCGCCGCGGCCATCACCATGACGCAGGCCGCCGCGCCCGCCCATAAAGCTCGATCTCGCATTCATTGTCTCCCTGACGCCCCTCGCGTCAGGGAAAGAGACCGCACCAGCTCCGGACTGCCCCGGAGCCTGGGTCGATTAATTTTCAACCCGCCCCAGAACCTCCATCCGGTCAGGGCGTCGAAAGCGTCACGGCCCCGTCCGCCTCGGGCGTCGCCCTGAGCCCCAGGGCCCCCGAGGCTGCAGCCACGAAGGCCTCGCGATCCCCGATACGGAAGGAGCCGTTGACCCGCACCGCCGCCTCCCCGCCGGACGCCAGCCGGACAGGCCGGGTGAGATAGCGGTTCACCTCGGCCACGGCCTGGTCGAGTGGCGCATCCACGAAGACGATCCGCCCTTCCGTCCAGCTGGTTTCCGAGCGCGCATCCACCTCGCGCGTCGAGACCCCGGCCGCGTCGATCCGCGCCTGCCGTCCCGCCGACATCCGCCGGCTCTGGCCAGCCGGCCCCGCCACGTCGACGACGCCTTCCACCAGGGTGACGCGCAGGCCGGCGGCGTCGCGCCGTACATCGAAGACGGTGCCGACCGCCACCACGCGTGCGCCGTCCGCCGCCACGACAAAGGGCCGCGCGGCGTCGGGCGCCACGTCGAACAGAGCCTGCCCCCTGATCAGCTCGATCCGGCGTTCATCGCCGGAAAAGCACACCCGCAGGCGGGAGTCGGTGTCGATCCGCACGGACGAACCGTCCGCGAGCTGCACCAGCCTCTGCTCGCCCACCCCGGTCGCATAGAGGGTGCGGGCGTCGGTCCACCACCAGGCGAACCCGCCCAGGGCCAGGGCCGCGCCGACCGCCGAAAGACCCCCGAAGGTCCAGACCCGGCTGCGGGCGCGCCGCGACCACGCAGGCCCCTGGCGCATGGCCTCGTCCAGCACGGCCTGGATGGCCGGGGAGGCCTCAAGCGTCCCGGACTGTTTCCACACGCTCTCGACGCGCCGGTAGGCCTCGGCGTTGGCCGGCGCCGCGCGCCAGGCGAAGAATTCCTTGATCGTGGTTCCGTCCACCTCGGGCGCGCCGAGGCGGGCGTGCCATGCCGCCGCCTCGAGGTCAGCCGGCTCAACCTGTCGGGTCGGCCCGGTCATCTGGCGCCCCATGCTAGCGTCTCAGCTGGGCGGTGAGGTGGGCCAGGGCCCGGGTCATCCGCCACTCCACAGTCTTCGGACTCATACCGAGGCGCCCGGCGATCTGCGCATTGGACAGTCCGCCGAACCTCGACATTACAAAGACACTGCGCAGGTCGTCTGGCAAGCCGAGGATCAACTCCTCCAGCAGGACCGCCGCCTCCTGGGCCGCCTCCGCCCCCTCGGCCTCGGGCGCGAGCCGACCCTCGACCAGGGCCTCGCGGCGCGCCCGCTTGGCCGCGCTGTCAGACGCCAGCCGGCCGGCGACCATCATCAGCAGGGCCCGTGGATGCCGGACGCCCCGGCCGTCGCCATAGGCGGCGGCCATCTTGCGCCAGGTGTCCTGGGCGAGATCCTCGCCCTCCTCCCCGAACCGCCCGCGCAAACGGCGCGCGAGCCAGGGCGCATGACGGCGATAGAGGTCGGCCAGGCCGCCTTCCCGCCTCCGCTCCAGTTCTCCTGTCCGATCCGACACGGGTCCGCCTCCAGAAACCAGAGGCGGACCCGGCCGATGCCGGGTGTTGAGAACGTGATTGAGACACGCGCGAGCGCCTTTAGCCCCCGCAGAACGGGAGCCTGGACATACGCGTTCGCCACGCCGGAGCACCGAAACGTCGTCTATAGCAGAAACAGCTCAACCGAGGTTCTCACGCCTCGACGCCCCACGGGCGCATCAGGAGTCTCGGACAATCCCGCCCCGCGCGCAACCCGCGGTTTGCGAAACCCCTCCGCCTCAGGATAGATATCGCCGTCCGTCCGGATCGCCGCCGCCGTGTCCAAGCGCTCACGCGCCAAGGGCGTCGGCCATGACAACAGCCATGACTTCTCACCTTTCCGGGCGGACGCCTCTCCTGGCCCCAGGGGCTGGCCGCAACGCTTGCCCGTGCTAGACTCCAAATCATGAAGATCGACCTGGATCACCTGCCCGAGCGGCAGCAGCGCGAACTGGAGCGGATCAAGACGATCCTGCTCGAGGAATTCGACCGCGCCATCCATGCCGGCGGCGGCCCGACCCAGTCCTGGCGTCGCGACGGCCGCATCCTCAAGATCATCCTCTTCGGTTCCTATTCCCGCGAGGACTGGGTCGATGCGCCGGACACCGGCTACCAGTCCGACTTCGACATCCTGGTCATCGTCAGCCACGAGAAGCTGACGGAAACCGCCCACTACTGGCACATGGCCGAGGACCGCATCGAGCGCGACCCGACCATCGGCCGCATCGTCAACGTCATCGTCCACACCATGGCCGAGGTGAACCTGGGCCTCAGCCAGGGCCAGTATTTCTGGACCGGCGTCATCCAGGACGGCATCGCCCTGCACGCC
>JALAGW010000301.1 GCA_022712235.1 Brevundimonas sp.
CGCCCCACCGCCGACGAGACGGTGCTGGCCGAGATCCGCGGCGCGGTTCTGGCCGAGCGGCCGCTCAGCTTCATCTACGTCCGTCCGGGGGCCGAGGCGCGCAGCCGCAGCGTCGCCCCGTGCGGCCTGATGTTCGGGCGGGCCAACTATCTGGTGGCGGCGGACCGCGAGAGCGGGCGCATCCAGACCTTCCGCCTGGACCGCATGACCTCGGTCGAGGCGGGCGAGGGGACGGCGCGGCCGCCCGCCGACTTCGACCTGGCCGCTTTCGCCAGCCAGTCCTTCGGCATCTATCAGGACGAGATCGAGGAGGTGGTGCTGCGCATCGCCCCCGAGGGCGCGGCCGAGGCGCGCGGCTGGCGTTGGCACCCGACCCAGACCATCGAGGATCAGGCGGACGGTTCGGTCCTGGTGCGGTTCCGCGCCTCGGGCATGCGCGAACTGGCCTGGCACCTGTTTACCTGGGGCGAGCAGGCCACCATCGAGGGGCCGCAGCGGCTGAAGACGGTCATGGCGGGGGAACTGGCGGCGGCGGGCCGCGCCCTGTCGCGGGCGCAAACCTGAGCAATCCGTAAGCTGACGCCGCCCCGAGCGCGGCTATGTTCGAGCTGAACCGTATGGAGTCCGTCGTCTTGCGTTTGAAAGCCCTCGCCGCCTCGACCCTTCTGGCCGCCGCCCTTCTGGGGGCCTGCGCCGCGGCGCCCCTGCCGCCGGGGACCTGGGACGCGCGGGCCGCGCCGAGCGTCGAGGTCATGCGCGACGGCGACCGTTGGACCGTGGACTACGTCTTCCATCGCGCGGCGCCGGTCTGGGCCTTCATGGATTCGGCCCTGATGGCCGATGGGCGTCAGCCATGGCGACCGACGCAGTGGACGCTCGAGACGCCCGGTGTCGTGATGGAGCGGCGCGGCCACTATGACGTCATCCGCAGCACGGACGGAGGGCCCGTTCCGAGCCGTGTCCGTTTCTCGATCCGGCCCAAGGGAGTGGAGCTTGAGGCTGAATACGGGGCCCTGACCTTCTCGGACGGCGCCGTCGCCCTGCCGACGCGTCAGTTCGACGTCTTCGCCCTGCCGTCCGTCGCGGCGGCCGAGGTCATGCCCGCCGACCTGAACGGCGTCGATCTGGAGGGCGGGCCGTCCGCTGTCACCTGGCGCGACACGGCAGGGCCGGTGCTGTTCAACGGCGAGCGTCGCGCGACCCTGACGACCACGACCGAGCGCTCCTACGTCCTGCTGGGGCAGGCCCGGGTGACGCCCAGCGAGGGGCTGACGACGGTCATCGACCCCAACCTGCCGCCGTGGATCGGCGAGGAGATCCGCAGCTTCGCCCCGCGCATCGACGACTATTACCTGCGCCGTCTCGGTCCGCCCGGCGCCGGCAGCGAGGCCTCGACCGTCATGGTCAGTTGGAACGGCCCGACCGCGCGCCTGTCCAGCATGGGCGGCAGCGTCCTGCCCGGCCTGATCGTCATGAAGTTCGAGGGCGTCGGCGTGCTGAATCCCAGCCAGGAGGTGCTGGAGCGCTCGCGCTGGTTCATCGGCCACGAGAGCGCGCACTTCTGGCTGGGGCAGGCGGTGCGCTATCAGTTCGCCCGCGACGCCTGGATCACCGAGGGCGGGGCCGACCTGATGGCGGTGCGCGGCTTCAAGGCGCTGGACCCGGCCTATGACGCCCGCGCCGAGCTGCAGACCGAGGTGGACGACTGCATCGACCTGAGCCGCAACAAGCCGGTGGCCGAGGCGGGCGAGCGCGGCGAGCACCGGGCCTACTACGCTTGCGGCGCCGTCTTCGCCATGGCCGCCGAAGGCGCGCAGAAGCGACGCGACGGCGGCGACTGGTTCGACTTCCTGCGCCCGGTTCTGACGGCCAACCGTAAGGACGGCGTCCTGACCCGCGCCGAGTGGCTGGACGCCCTGACCCGTGTCTCGGGCGACCCGTCCCTGGCCGCGACCATCGAGCGGATGCTGGATCAGGGGGCGGCCGATCCGGGGGCCGAGATCGCCGCCCTGTTCCGCAAGACGGGCGTTCCGCACCGGGTCGAGAACGGCAAGGTGACCCTGCTTTAATCGCTGTTATTTGATCGGGATCAAGGACCGAAGCCCGCTTCGAGCGTTCTATCGTTCAGGAACGAGAGGAGGTCGTCATGACCTGGTCCAGCCTGATCGTCTATGTCGATGACGAGCCCGACAATACGCAGCGGATCGAGCAGGCCGTTGATCTGGCCAAGGCGCACGGCGCCCACCTGATCGGGGTTTCGGCCTGCGCGCCCGAGACGCCGGTCGCCGACGCCTATGGCGCGGGCATCCTGATGGGCGAGGTCCTGACCGCTCAGCACGAGCGGGCCGAAAGCGCGCTGAAGGGGGCGGAGCAGCGCTTCCGCGACATCGCCACCCGCGCCGGCGTCTCTTGCGAATGGCGCGCCGACGTGGGCGACCCGACCGGCTTGCTGGTCAAGCACGCCCGCGCTGCCGACGTCCTGATCGTCGGACGCGACGCGGCCAACGCCAGCGGCTGGCGCGCGCCCATTCCGTCTGATCTGGCCATGCGGGCCGGGCGCTCCATCCTGATCGCGCCGCCGAACCCGGCGCGCCCGGGCGCCGGGGCGCCGGTTCTGCGGGCCTGGACCGACAGCCGCGAGAGCCGTCTGGCCGCGGTGGCCGCCATCCCCCTGCTGCGCGAGGCCGAGAGCGTGCGCGTGTTGGAGCTGTGCGATCCCGAGGACGTGGACGGCGCGAGGCTGCGCACCACCGACGTGGCGGCCTGGCTGTGCCGTCACGACGTCAAGGCCGAGGCCGACGCCCGCGCCCACGACGACCGCTCGGCGGGACAGCGTCTGCTGGAC
>JALAGW010000302.1 GCA_022712235.1 Brevundimonas sp.
CCAGCGCCCCAGGACCATGAAGACCGGCTTGATCTCATAGCCCCAGTCGGTCAGCTCATAGACCTGAACCGAGGCGGGCGGCGGCAGCTTGCGCTTCCGGACGATGCCCGAGGCCTCCAGCCCCTCCAGCCGCTGGGTCAGGACATTGGCCGACAGGCCGCACAGGTCCTTGCGCAGGTCGCTGAAACGCCTCGGCCCCATCATGAGTTCTCGTATCACCAGCAAGGCCCAGCGCTCGCCCACGAGGTCGAGTCCGTGCGCGGCGCCGCAGGCGTCGTGATAGCGGCGGGAACGCCCGGCGGACTCTTTAGTTATTTTTTCTAACTTCATAGTTGACTAACATAACACGATAGGACACCGTTACGCCAGATCAGGGAGGATCGCCAAATGAACAAGCTCATCTTCGTCAATCTGCCTGTCACCGACCTGCCGCGCGCCGTCGCCTTCTATGAGGCCGTGGGCGCGACCAGGAACCCCATGTTCTCGGACGACACCGCCGCCTGCATGGTGTTTTCCGACACCATCCACGCCATGCTGCTGACCCACGAGAAGTTCTCCAGCTTCACCGATCGGGCCATCCCGGACGCGCACAAGACGGCCCAGGTGCTGATCTGCGTCTCCGAGGACAGCCGCGACGCCGTGGACGCCGTGATCGACCGCGCCGCCAAGGCCGGCGGTCAGGCCGACCCCAACGCCAAGCAGGACTACGGCTTCATGTACGGCCGCAGCTACGCCGACCCGGACGGCCATATCTGGGAGGTCATGTGGATGGACCCCGAAGCCGCCGCCGAGGGCCCCGAGGCCTTCGCCGCCCAGGTCGGGGGCGGTTGATCATGAGCGACCTGTTCGAGCTGAGCGTCAGCCGCGTCTTCAAGGCCTCGCCGGAAACGGTCTGGAAGGCCTTCACACAGCACGGAACCGAGTGGTTCACGCCCCGCCCCTGGACCACGCCCAAGGTCGACTACGACCTGCGCCCCGGCGGCCGCGCCGACATCGTCATGCAATCGCCCGAAGGCGAGCGGCATGAATATCGCGGCGTGGTGCTGGAGGTCATCCCCCAGCGCCGCATCGTCACCACCGGCGCCATGACCGAGGGCTGGCTTCCCCAACCGGGCGAGATGAACTTCGTGCGCATCGACACGTTCGAACCCGAAGGCGACGGCACGCGCTACACCGCCCGCGCCCGCCATTGGGACGACAAGGCCATGAAGACCCACGCCGAAATGGGCTTCGAGCCCGGCTGGGGCGCCGCCGCCGACCAGCTGGGCGAGGTGGCCGAGCGTCTGGCTGCACAGGAGAGGACGCCATGACCGACAAGATCATCCCCTGCCTCTGGTACGACCTGGGTCAGGCCAAGAAAGCGGCCGAGTTCTACGTCTCGCGCGGCCTGCCCGACAGCCATATCGACCGCGTCGTCGCCAGCCCCGCCGACAATCCGTCCAGCGCCGAAGGCGCCGAACTGGTGGTCGAGTTCACCCTGGCCGGTCGGCGCTACGTCGGCCTGAACGGCGGCCCGATCTTTCCCCACACCGAGGCCGTCTCCTTCATGATCATGACCGATGATCAGGCCGAGACCGACCGCCTGTGGGACGCCATCGTCGGCAACGGCGGGGCCGAAAGCGCCTGCGGCTGGTGCAAGGACCGCTGGGGCGTCAACTGGCAGATCACCCCACGCCGTCTGATGGCCTTCTATGACGACCCCGACCCCGCCCGCGCCAAGGCCGCCTTCGAGGCCATGATGACGATGCACAAGATCGACATCAGCGCCTTGGAAGCCGCCGCAGACGCGGCGGCTTCCAAGGCTTCATCCTAAGCGGGCCGCGGTCAAAAGGCTCCGCCTTTTCGACCCGACGCGGCCTGAACCGCCTGTCGCCTTCGACCAAGACACGACCCTACGCCTGCCCTGACGATCCACCCCCGCCCCTCAAACAGCGAGCCGCCGCGCGGCGAGCGATAGGGGCCGACCGCAAAGAGGAGACACCAAGATGGCCTACATCACCGGCTTCCTGACCCCCGTGAAGACCGAGAACAAGGCGCGCTACATCGAATCCGCGCAAAAATCCTGGCCGCTGTTCAAGAAATACGGCGCCCTGGAACAGGTCGAGACCTGGGGCGAAGACATCCCCCCCGGCAAGGTCACGGGCTTCGACCTGGCGGTGAAGCTCGAGGAAGGCGAAACCGTCGTCTTCTCCTGGCTGAAGTGGCCCGACCGCGCCGCCGCCGACACCTGCTGGGAGCAGATGCAGAACGACCCCGACTTCTCCGACATGGACATGCCCTTCGACGGCAAGCGCATGATGTGGGGCGGCTTCCAACCCGTCTTCGAAAGCTGACCTGACCCAAGGGCGGCCTTGCGCGACCGGATCGGACGCGCTAGGTCGCCCCTCGTCTTCCTCGTGAAGGCCGTAAGCGTCTCACGTCAGGCAACGCATCCTCCGGTCTCGGCCGGAACGTCCCGGTTTCGGGCGGATGCACATGGCCGACGACCTCATTGATGAGACGACTTCAATATGAGCTACCCCTCCTTCATGACCCCGCGCCGTCTGCCGGCGCGCTACGCCGGTCTGGTGACGCCCCTGGTGCTGTCGCTGCTGATGACCTTTGTCGTCTCGGCCATCGCCACGGCGCGCAGCCTGGGTTTCACCCCGGCCTATCCGGCCACCTGGATGTCGGCCTGGGGCCTGTCCTGGCTGGTCGCCTTCCCCACCCTGCTGCTGGTCCTGCCGGTGGTCCGCCGCATCGTCGGCCTGATCGTCGAAACGCCCCGCGCCTGATCACAAGAAAGAAAGGGGCGGTTCGCCTGAACCGCCCCTCTCTTCGATCTTCGTTTCCCGCCCGGATCAGCTGTCCAGGAAGGACCGCAGCTTGCGCGACCGCGACGGGTGCTTCAGCTTGCGCAGGGCCTTGGCCTCGATCTGACGGATGCGTTCGCGGGTCACCGAGAACTGCTGGCCGACTTCTTCCAGGGTGTGGTCGGTGTTCATGCCGATGCCGAAGCGCATCCGCAGGACCCGCTCCTCGCGCGGGGTCAGCGAGGCCAGGACGCGGGTCGTCGTCTCGCGCAGGTTCGACTGAATGGCGGCGTCGATCGGCAGGACGGCGTTCTTGTCCTCGATGAAATCGCCCAGGTGGCTGTCTTCCTCGTCGCCGATGGGGGTTTCCAGCGAGATAGGCTCCTTGGCGATCTTCAGCACCTTGCGCACCTTCTCCAGCGGCATGGCCAGCTTTTCGGCCAGTTCTTCCGGGGTCGGCTCGCGGCCGATCTCGTGCAGCATCTGGCGGCTGGTGCGGACGATCTTGTTGATCGTCTCGATCATGTGCACCGGGATGCGGATGGTTCTTGCCTGGTCAGCAATGCTGCGGGTGATGGCCTGACGGATCCACCAGGTGGCGTAGGTCGAGAACTTGTAGCCGCGACGGTACTCGAACTTGTCGACCGCCTTCATCAGGCCGATGTTGCCCTCCTGGATCAGGTCCAGGAACTGCAGGCCGCGGTTGGTGTATTTCTTGGCGATGGAGATGACGAGGCGCAGGTTGGCCTCGACCATTTCCTTCTTGGCCTGACGGGCTTCGCGCTCGCCCTTCTGGACGGTCTGGACGATGCGGCGATAATCGTCGATCGGCAGGCCGGCCTCGGTGGCCACGGCGGCGACGTCGGCGCGAATCTTGGCGATCTGGGCGGCTTCATTGTCGCTGAACTTGGTCCAGCGCACGCCCATTTCCTTGACGCGCTCCGACCAGTTCGGGTCCAGCTCCGAGCCGAAGTAGGACTTCAGGAACTCGGGGCGCGAGATGCCGTAGCTGTCGGCCAGGCGCAGCAGACGGCCTTCCAGGCCGATCAGGCGCTTGTTGATCGCATACAGCTGCTCGACCAGGGCCTCGATGCGGTTGTTGTTCAGCTTCATCGTCTTCAGACGATCGCTGATGGCCGCGGTCAGGGTCTCATAGGCCTTGTGGTCCTTGGCGTTCAGGACCTCGCCCTTCAGGCGGGCCTCGACCAGCTTGTCCTGCAGCTTGCGGAAGCCGCCGAAGTCGGCCGCGATGGCGTCCAGGACTTCCATGACGCCGTCGCGCAGTTCGGCCTCCAGGGCCGAGATCGACATGCCGCCGCCGTCGTCGAAGTCGTCCTCGTCCTCATCCTCGCCTTCCGGCTTGTCGCCGTCGCCGTCCGCCTCGCCGGTCGGCTGACCGGCCGGGGGCTGGTTGTGCGGCAGGGACGAAGGGTTGAGGATGCCGTAGGTGGCGTCCAGGTCGATCACTTCGCGCAGCAGGATGCGGTTGTTGGCCAGCTCCTCGCGCCAGACCATGATGGCCTCGAAGGTCAGGGCGCTTTCGCACAGACCCGAGATCATGGCGTCGCGGCCGGCCTCGATCCGTTTGGCGATGGCGATTTCGCCCTCGCGGCTCAGCAGTTCGACCGAACCCATTTCGCGCAGATACATGCGCACCGGGTCGTCGGTGCGGTCATAGGCGGACTTGGCCGGGGTCTCGGCGACAGCGGTCTCGGCGGCGGCGGTGACGTCGGTGCCGGTCGCCTCGGCGGCGTCCTCCTCGGCCTCGACGACGTTGACGCCCATTTCCGACAGCATGGCCAGGGTGTCTTCGATGGCGTCCGGGGTCACTTCCTCGGACGGCAGGACCTTGTTCAGCTCCTCCATCGTGACATAGCCGCGCGCCTTGGCCTGCTTGATGAACTTCTTGACGCCGGCGTCCGTCAGATCGAGCAGGGGCCCGTCGGTATTGGCTTCGGTGTCCTGCGTCTCGGTCTGCGCGCTCATTCAGTCTGTCTCCAACACCGCCTGGGGTGATCAGTCCCCTGCGGCGAAAATACAACGCCCGACGACTTCGTTGGTTACGAAGAAGCCGCGTCTTCCCAAATCGTTCCGGTCTTGATGGCCCGTCGCAATGCATCGCGCTCGGCTTTCACCAGGGTGAAGGCCGAGTTGTCGAACGCCTTGTGGGCATCCGACTTTGCTGACGCCAGCGCCTGCTCCAACGCCGCTACGCGGGTCAGAGCGTCGAACGCCTGCGACCACCGGATCCTCGCCTCGCCGAGGGGCTTGTCTGCAGCCAGGAATGGCGCGCCGGACTTCGCCGCCGCCTTCTCGACCTCGTGCATCAAGGCATCATGACCCGAGTGGGCCAGATGGCGTCGGATGGCGGCGGAGTCAAGGCTCTGCCCCGAAAAGCGTAACCGGACCAGTTCCTGGGCCAGTCCGTCCAGCGCCGGATCACCGAAACCATGCCGGGCGATGGCCTCCAGATGGTCGTCCATCCGCTCGGGATCATCCACCGCGCCGTGGGCCAGGGCGGCCGCCACCGGCTCGATGGAGCGGAACAGGGCCTGCATGGCCTGGGCGCCCTCCGCCGTCTGCCCCAGCTTGGGCGGAGGACCGCGCCAGCGTCCGCCGGGACCGGGGCGCCCCCCGCCCTGCTGGAAGGTCTGCTGTTGCTGCTGGCGCGGGAACAGGGCGTCGAAACGCTCGAACAGATCGCGCCGGTATTGTTCGGCCAGGTCCTTGTCCTGAATGGCGCTGGCCGCCTGACGCAGCCGCCCCTTCAGGCCTGCCTTGCGCTCGGGCGTGTCCAGCGGTTCGGCCTCGGCCTCGCGCCGGAACAGGACCTCGATGAAGGGCCGGGTCTCGCTCAAAGCGTGGCGCAGGGCCGGCGCCCCCTTGTCGCGCAGGATGTCGTCCGGGTCCTGACCCGCGTCCAGCAGGGCGAAGCGGAAGGACCGCCCCGACTTCAGCAGGGGCAGCGACCGCTCGATCGAGCGATAGGCGGCCCGCAGCCCCGCCGCGTCGCCGTCGAAGCAGAGCACCGGCTCGGCCGAGACCCGCCACAGACGCTCCATCTGCTCCTCGGTCAGGGCCGTGCCCATGGGCGCCACGGCCGGCAGGCCCGCGCGCTGGCAGGCGATGACGTCCATATAGCCTTCGACGACGATGATGCCCTGCTCGCCCCGGCTCTCAGCCCCCAGGATGCGACGCGCCTCGGGCAGGCCGTAGAGGGTGGCCCCCTTGTGAAACAGCGGGCTCTCCGGCCCGTTCAGATACTTGGCCCGGTCGTCGGGGTTCATGGCCCGCCCGCCGAAGCTGACGATCCGCCCGCGCGCGTCCAGAATGGGGAACATCAACCGGTCGCGGAACCGGTCGTAGGGCGCGCCGCCGCTGTCCGGCGAGATCAGCATCCCGGCCTCGACCAGATCGCCCGGCTTGGCGCCGCGCTGGATCAGGGCGTTCTTCAGGCCCTCGCGGTCGTTGGGCGCATAGCCCAGGCCGAAGCGCTCCCATTGATCCTCGGGCAGGCCGCGCTTTTCCAGATATTCGCGCGCCGCCTTGCCGACCGAGCGGCGCAGGTTGGCGGCGAACCATTTCTGGGCCAGGTCCATCCAGTCGGTCAGGCCCTGCTTCCTGGCCTCGCGCTCGGCCGCCTGCGGGTCCTCGGCGGGCAGCTGCATCCCCGCCTCGCCCGCCAGCCGCTGCACAGCCTCGACGAAGCTGAGCCGCTCGGTCTCCTGCAGGAAGCTGATGATGTCGCCGTGCTTGCCGGAGCTGAAGTCGTGGAAGAAGCCCTTGTCGTCGTTGACGAAGAAGCTGGGCGACCGCTCCTTCGAGAAGGGGCTGAGGCCCACATATTCGCGGCCCTGACGCTTGAGCTTCACCGTCCGCCCGATGACGTCGGACGGGCGAAGGCGGGCCTTCAGTTCTTCAAGGAAACGATCGTCAAAACGCACGTCTTCAGACACCCCGGCGCCGCGCTGAGAGATAGGCCCGCCGCAGTCTCAAATATGATGATCCCCGACAAGCTTATCCACAGCCTGTGAAGATCGAGGATGGATCAGGCCGCTACTTCCACGCCTCGCCGGTGCGGCCCAGGGCCTCGCCCAGATCATAGACGGCCTGCATCGAGGCCTGGTTGAAGTCCAGGCTGTTGGCGCCGTCGTAATCCTCGGGAATGGCCGCAACGTGGAACTCCAGCCCGTTGCGGCTGGCGAAGGCGCGGTTGGCGGCGATGGTGGCGCGCAGCTGGCCGCCCAGCACCGCGTCCAGACTGCGGGTCAGGACCGGAATGGCGGCGTCGCGGGTGACGGCGAAGCGCGGCGCGTCCTTGCCGTTGACCACGACATGCAGGCGCGCGCCCTCGAACACGCCCGACACATCGTCCCAGTTCCACATGATCTGCGGCAGGGCCACGAAGGGGTTCATCACCCCGCCGTCGACGTGCATCTCCTCGAACACCGCGCCCTGCCCCTGCGAGCGGATCATGACGGGGGGAAAGGCGCCGGGAATGCTGGCCGAGGCGATCAGGACGTCGCGGAACAGGGCCAGGGCTTCCGGCCCCCCGCGCTCGGCGATGGCCCCCATGTTCCAGATGACGCCGCGCTGCGCGTCCAGATCCGTGGTGGCGACCAGGAGCAGCCGGCCCTTGGCGTGTTCGGCCGCGACCTCGGCCAGCAGGGCCTCGTCGACGTTGCGCTCGACCAGTTCACGCAGCGGCAGGCCGCTGAACACGCCCGAGCCGACAAAGGCGCGCAAGCCCCGGCTCTTCAACAGACCCGTCGCCTCGCCGCCGGTATAGGCCTCCTTCAATCGTGCGTCCCAGCGCGGGCCGAGGAAGACGAAAGGGGCGGCCAGGGCCCCGGTCGACACCCCCGTCACCACCTCGAAATCCGGCCGCTGGCCGCTGGCGGTCCAGCCGTTGATCAGGCCTGCCGTGAAGGCGCCGTTGGCCCCGCCGCCGGACAGGGCGATCAGGTCGAAATGGCCGTCGGGGCCTTTCGGCACGCCCTCGCCCAGCTGCTGCTCGATGCTCTGAGCCGCCGCCTCGTCCTCGACGGAAAAGCGGACATTGGGAAAGCCCACGGGCGAGGCCGCATCGCGCTCGTTCAGGCCGAAATCGCTGCGCGCGCCGCTGGCGCAGGCCGACAACAGCAGACCGGCGCTCAGGACAGCGACGACCGTCCGCATCAGGCTGAAACTCATGGGCGTTCTCCGGGAGTGCGCCATCCTAGGCCCGATCCGTGACAGATGGAAAAGCGCCCACCCCAAAAAACGGCGTTAGGCTTTCATTAACCAAGAAGGCCGCTCCGGCCCCTCCATCGTCCGAATGCGAACGAAATGCCGCGCGACAACAGCATTATCCACAACCTGTGGATTGATTCGTTGAAGGACGTTCCATGTGCATCGCCATCGCCCGCCCGGCGGTGGCGCCTCAAGACCCCGCCGCCGTCGCCGTCCCCGGCTCCCCCGCCGTTCCGAACCTCACGCCGCGCGCCCTGCACGCGCGCCTGCTGGACAACGCCGCCGCCCGTCGCCGCCGCGGCCTGGAAAGACGACAGGCGCGCCGGGCGGAGGATGCGGCCTACTGGATTTCAGCGGCGCCGGCGGCCGTCAGAAAGGCCTGCGAACTGCGTCACCGACTGGCGCCCCTGCCCTAACGCAGTTCGGGCAGGCGACGCAGGACCGAGTCCTTCAGCTTGCGGCGGCGCTGGGCCGCGCTCTGGGGTCGCACGCGTTCGCGTCGTTCCAGCCCGTCGCCCCATCGCGCATAGGCCGCTTCCAGCAGATGAGGATGACGGTCGTGCTGATGGACGATGGCGCTGACGCCGCCGTCGGGATTGACGATGCGCCCGTCCGCGACCGTCAGTTGCTGTCCGGGCGTCAGACCGAGGGTGGCCACCCGGCCATAGTTGGCCTTCACCTCGCCCTCGATCATGCCGAGATGGAGCGCGATGTTGCAGGCCGCCTGATCGGCGCCGAAGGCGCCCCCGATCTCGGACCGCGGAATGGCCGCCAGCATCAGCAGCGTCCGACAGAAGCGCATCATGGCGTCGCGGGCGCCGACCACGGTGCCGACACAGACGCACGGCTTGTCGGACAGGGCGCGGGCGACAGCCTCGCCGCCGACGCCGCGCAGATACTTCATGTTGAAGGCGTGATCGGCCAGCGTCCCCTCGTCGTATTCCGAGAAGAACTCCGAGCCCTGCGGCGCGGGGAAGAAGGGATCGGCCTGGAAGATCACGTCGCGGACATCCGTCATCAGGACGTGCCGCGCCCAGGGGCGCTCGGCCATCAGGGCGTCGAATGCGGCGAAACGGGCCATGACGGGATGCGGCGCCCAGGCGCCGGCGCCGACCGGACGCGGCGCCGCGCCCTCGACGTCATGGTCCGCCAGGAAGGCCAGCATGGCCGGGTCCTGATCCACCACCAGAACCAGAGGCCCATTCCAGACCGCGCGCAGAGACCGCACGAAGGGCGCCACATCGGCGACATCATAGCCGGTGGCGTAACCCAGGATCAGATCGCTGGGCGCCCTGGTCGCGGTCGAGGCGACGCCCCGCTCCCCCGTGATCGCGTCAGCGACCCAGCCCAGATAGGCCGATTTCGCCGCCGGTCCCGACATTTCAGGCCCTCATCGACTCGGCGAAGCGATCGAACAGATAGAGGCTGTCGACTGGACCCGATGAGGCTTCCGGGTGGTGCTGGACGCTGAAGATCGGCCTGTCCTTGACCGCGATGCCGCAGTTGGTGCCGTCGAACAGGCTGACGTGGGTCTCCTCCACGCCGTCCGGCAGGCTGTCGCGGTCGACCGAGAACTCATGGTTCATCGACACGATCTCGACCTTGCCCGTGGTCAGGTCCTTGACCGGGTGGTTGGCGCCGTGATGGCCCTGATCCATCTTGATGGTCTTGGCGCCGAGGGCGATGGCCAGCATCTGGTGGCCCAGGCAGATGCCCAGGATCGGCTTGCCGCTGGCGACCAGCTTCTTGATCTCGGGGACCGCATATTCGCCCGTCGCGGCCGGGTCGCCCGGACCGTTGGACAGGACCACGCCGTCGGGATTGCGGGCCAGGATGTCCTCGGCCGAGGTCGTCGCCGGCACCACGGTGATCTTCACCCCCGTCGAGGCCAGGGCGCGCAGGATGTTGCGCTTCACGCCGTAGTCGACGACCACGACCGACCTGGCGCCGGCTTCAGGCTTGGCGTAGCCGGTCGGCCAGTCCCAGACGCCCTCGGTCCACTCAAAGGCCTGGGTGGTCGAGGCCTCCTTGGCCAGGACCAGCCCGACCAGGCCGGCCCCGGCCTTGGCCTGCGCCACCCGGGCGTCCAGGTCGAACCGCCCCTCGGGGTCGTGGGCGATGACCGCGTGGGGGGCGCCCTTGTCGCGGATGATCTTGGTCAGGGCGCGGGTGTCCACGCCGGCCAGGCCGACCACGCCACGCGTCTTCATCCAGGCGTCCAGGCTGCCGGTCGCGCGCCAGTTGGCGGGCTCGGTCGGCACGTCGCGGAAGACGGCGCCGCGGGCCGCGCGCTCGGGCGCGCCACCGATCTGCTCGACGTCTTCCATGTTCACGCCGACGTTGCCCACGTGCGGGAAGGTGAAGGCCAGGATCTGGCTCATGTAGGAGGGATCGGTCAGGATTTCCTGATAGCCCGTCATC
This sequence comes from Brevundimonas sp., assembly GCA_022712235.1. Taxonomy (GTDB): domain Bacteria; phylum Pseudomonadota; class Alphaproteobacteria; order Caulobacterales; family Caulobacteraceae; genus Brevundimonas. The sequence continues at coordinate 10,446 of JALAGW010000302.1, forward strand.
GAGGTGTTGAAGACCACTTCGCCGAGGGCCGTGCCGACGGCGCCGACGCCGATCCCCTGCAGGATGGTGCCGTCAGCGAGCGCGAGGACGCCAGTGGCGCCGGACAGAATCTGGGTCGTCATGGCGCAGGCTCCTAACAATGAATACGGGCAGACAAACGGCGGCGTGACTAAAGAGATGCAGGGGCGGGGTCAACACGCCCCGGAGATTAAACCTTCTGGCCCTTTCGCACCCAGACCCAGGCCAGGCTGGTCAGGGCGAAGAATCCGACGCTGGGCAGGATATAGCCGCCCGCCGCCGCCGCGACCGCAAAGGCCGAGAAGACCACGCCGACCACGGCCAGGGCGCGCCAGCCTGTCCTGGTCGTCAGCTTCCACAGGGTCATCGAGCACAGGGCGTAGAGGCAGAGCGTCAGCACCGAGGTGACGCCGATCAGGACGCCGAACTGTTCGCCCAGGGTCGGCTGGGCGCTGGCGATGACCAGGGCGCTCATGACCACGCAGTTGAGGATGGGGTTGCTGAGCGGGGTCCTGCCCTTCTGCGCACCGCCGAACCAGCGCGGCATCCAGCCGGCCTCGGCGGCCCCGCGCGAGGTCTCGCCCGCCAGCATGGTCCAGCCGGCGATGGTCCCCAGCACCTTGATCACGGCGCAGGCCGCGACCAGACCGGCCACGGACGAGCCCATGACCCGCGCCACCAGGTCGGCGTAGGGGCTGGTCGAATGGACCAGGACATCGGCCGGAATGACGCCGAAGACGGCCACGCTGGCGGCCACATAGACCACGAAGGCCAGGGCGACGCCGCCCAGGGAGGCGCGGCCCACGTCGACCGACGGGTTCTTGACCAGGCTGGACAGGGCGGCCGCGCTCTCGACGCCCAGGAAGGCCCAGAAGATGATGGCCAGGGAGGCGGGGACGGTCTTCAACAGGGGCTGGTCGCCGGGGCTCCATGACCCCATGAAGGTGTCGCCGCTGAAGGCCATGGCCCCGGCGATGATGGCCAGGACGATGGGGATCAGGCCGAGGCCCAGGGTGACGGCCCCGAAACGCGCCGCCGTCTTGGCGCCCGAAGCATAGGCCGCCGAGGTCAGCCAGATCAGGGCCAGATTGCTGACCGCCGCCCACAGAGGCTCCTTCAGCGCCGGGATGAAGAAGGCCAGATAGCCCGTGCCCGCCACCGCCAGGGCCACGTTCCCCGCCAGACAGGCGGCCCAATAGGCCAGCCCCGTCTGATAGCCGATGAAGCGGCCCATGCCGCGCCGGGTGAAGTCCGACAGGCCGTCGGCGTCGGGCTGCATCCGACCCAGACCGCCGAACACCAGCGCGAGCGTGACGGCCCCCAGACCGCAGATCAGCCAGCCGATGATGCTGCTGCTGCCCGTCGGCGCCAGGGTCGCCGGCAGCAGATAGACGCCCGAACCGATCATGTTGCCGGCCACCACCAGGGCGGCGAGCGCACATCCGATGCGGTGCGGCGGGTCGGGCAGGATTTCCGTCTGGGTCATCTTCGCCGCATAGACCGAAATGTCGCACCCGTCGCGTGATATCGCGTCTGGCATCGGCTAGAGAGCCGCCGAAGACGACGGAGCCTCCCCATGACCATCACCACGGTCGGCCTCGATGCCGACGACACCCTCTGGCACAACGAGACCATCTTCCGCCTGAGCCAGAAGCGGTTCGTGGATCTGCTGGCCGACCACGCCGATGAGCCGGTGATGATGGAGCGCCTGTCCCAGGTCGAACGCCGCAACCTGCGGCTCTACGGCTACGGCGTGAAGGGCTTCACCCTGTCGATGCTGGAGACGGCGATGGAGCTGTGCGACGGCGCCGCACCGCCGCACATCATCCGCGAGATCCTGGCCGCCGGTCGCGAGATGCTGGCTCATCCGGTCGAGACCCTGCCCGGCGTCGACGAGGTCCTGGCCGAACTGTCCGAGAAATACCGCCTGGTGCTGATCACCAAGGGCGACCTGATGGATCAGGAGCGCAAGCTGGCGGCGTCCGGCCTGGGCGAGTTGTTCGCCGCCGTGGAGATCGTGTCCGAAAAGGACCGCTCCACCTATGACCGCATCTTCGCCCGCCACGGCACCGGCGCGGCCGAGGCCGTCATGGCCGGCAATTCGATGAAGTCCGACGTCCTGCCCGCCATCGAGGCCGGGGCCTTCGCCTGCCACATCCCCTATCACATCACCTGGGCCCACGAACTGGCGGACGCCCCCGAGGGACACCCCCGCTACGTCTCGCTGAGCCGCATCGGCGAACTGCCCGCCTGGATCACCGCCATCGACAACGCCGAGTAAATCTCAACGTTACGGGGACAGAAATATCCATTTCAAAGAACAGCGTCGCGATAACAGCGTAACTCCACATTGCGAAACGAAGATCGTCTTAAATGTGTCTTGTCTGCACCACACGCGGAACAAGTCGTCGTTTCGACCACACTTTGACCGAAACTGGACAAACTCAGCCCCATTTCGGCCACACCTTGGGGAATGTGTGGCGGCTTCCGGCTTTTTTGTGTCAGGTGTATTACAGTAATGAGAGCATTCCTCCTCGGTTCGACGGTGCTGGTCAGCGCCATCGCACTGACCGCCCCCGCGATGGCCCAGTCGGTCGAAGCGGCGCAGCCCGCGCCTCAGGCCGACGTCGCCACCGAAGTCGGCGAGATCGTCGTCACGGGTTCGCGCATCCGTCGCGACCCGACCAACGCCCCGACCCCGCTGATCCAGGTCGAGCGTGAAGCGCTGCTGACCACGGGTCAGACCACGGTCATCGACTACCTGGCCACCATCCCGGCCCTTGGCAACTCGGTCGTTCCGTCGGACACGACGGGCTCGAACCTGGGCGACGGCGGCCTGTCGCTGCCGAACCTGCGCTCGCTGGGCTCGAACCGCCCCCTGACCCTCGTCGACGGCCGCCGTCACGTCGGTTCGGCCGGCGGTTCGCTGTCGGTGGACGTCGACACCATCCCGCGCCTGCTGATCCAGAACATCGAGATCGTCACCGGCGGCGCTTCGTCCGTCTACGGCGCCGACGCCGTCTCGGGCGTGCTGAACTTCGTGATGCGCAAGGACTTCGAAGGTCTGGAGATCGACGCCAACTACGGCATGATCAACCAGGGCGGCGAAGCCAACAAGCGCGTCTCGGCCCTGATCGGCAAGAACTTCCTCGACGACCGTCTGAACGTCCATGCTCACGCTGAATACGAGCAGATCGACGAAGTCACCTCGATGGACATCGACTGGATCCGCCGCGCTCCGGTCCGCCTGGGCATCGACGCCGATCCGACCAACGCCCAGTACGACGGCCGCATCGACAGCCACGTCTTCACCGGCGTGAAGCGTCTGGACATCCCGCGTTGGGGTCAGACCACCCTGGCCAACGTCCAGCGTCCCAGCGACCTGACCAACCCGAACGTCGCCTACGCCGACTGCTTCCCCGGCGGCGAGTTCTCCTACAGCGCCAACTGCTTCGGCGTCGCGCCCGGCAAGACCTTCTGGTACGAAAACGGCGGCGCTCGCCTGGCCAACTTCGGTCAACGCGTCGGCGAGACCGGCATCAACCGCCCCTACAACATCGGCGGCGACGGTGAGAACCCGGCCGACTTCTCGACCGGTTCGCGCGTTCCGCGTTCGGAGTCGCAACGCTATCAGGTCGGCTCGACCTTCAAGCTGACCGACAACATCGAACTGTACGGCGAAGCCAAGTACGTCACGGAAGACACCTTCGACCGCGGCCAGCCGACCTTCTTCGACGTCGACCTGGTCAACTCCTACGACGCGAACACCGCCAACCCGATCTACGCGGTGAACAACTTCGACCTGCGCTGGGACGACAACGCCTTCCTGCCGTCGATCGTCAAGGACGCCATCCGCACCAACGTCGTCACGCCCTACAGCCGCCCGACGGCCGACGCGGCCGGCCAGGCCCTGCCGGGCATCGCCCTGCAGAACGCCCGCCACACCCTGTTCGGTCCCGACCGCACCCAGGACAACACGCGTGAACTGCAGCGCTACGTCGTCGGCGCCCGCGGCGACTTCGACCAGCTCGGCTTCGTCAAGGACATCGCCTGGGATCTGGGCTACACCTACGGCAAGGTCGAGATCGAAAACCGCGAACGCGGCGTCGACGGTCAACGCTTCGCCCTGGCGGCTGACGCCGTCGTCGACACCGCCGGCATCGTCAATGGCCAGGCCGGCCAGATCGTCTGCCGTTCGCAGCTGCTGAACGCCCAGGGCGTGCCAATGCGCGTCGTCGACGCCGACGGCAACGTCATCACGGAAGGTCTGCAAGACTACCAGCGTGGCGGCGATCTGCGTGAGAGCCAATACGGCCGCGACTCGATCTCGCAGTGCACCCCGCTGAACATCTTCGGCAAGGGCAACCAGAGCGCCGAGGCTCTCGAATACGTCGACGCCGTCATCGGCATCAAGGAACGTAACGAGCAGCAGCAGTTCCTGGGTTCGATCTCGGGCAACCTGTGGGACTTCTGGGGCGCCGGCGCCATCGGCCTGGCCATCGGCGGCGAGTACCGCAAGGAAACGACCGAGGCCACCGGCCGCGATCGCGACACCGACGGTCGCCTGCTCTTCCTGAACTCGGGCCCGGACTTCCCGGAAGCCTCCTATGAGTCCAAGGAAGTCTTCACCGAGCTGTCGATCCCGCTGTTCCGCGACAGCTTCCTGGGCGAGTATGCGGAAATCAGCGGTTCGTACCGCTACGCCGACTACTCCACCGTGGGCAACGTCGACGTCTATGGCGTGAACCTGGTCTATCGTCCGATTCCGGACATTACGTTCAAGACCAGCTACAACACCTCGGTTCGGGTGCCTGACCTGGGCGAAAACTTCTCGCCGCTCAGCGAAACCTTCCTGAACAACATCGTCGACCCGTGCGCGACCCTGAACATCGCCGCGGTCTCCGAAGCCGACAAGAAGGCCAACCGCATCAAGAACTGCACCGCCCTAGCGGCGCAGCAAGGCCTGACCTTCGACTTCGCCGGCGCCACCGCCACCAACGCCGACGACTTCAACCCGACCTACACCTCGGGCATCTCCGGTTCGGCCGGCGGCAACCCGAACCTGAAGCCGGAAGAATCGACCAGCTTCACCTTCTCGACGGTGCTGAAGCCCCGCTTCATCCCGAACTTCTCGCTGGTCCTCGACTACTACGAGATCGAGATCGAACAGGTCATCGCCGCGGTGTCGGCCCAGACGGCGGCGGAAAACTGCGTCAACGGCGACAGCCTCAACGAGGCCGCCTGCTCGACCATCTTCCGCAACAACCCGAACATCGAGTTCGGCATCGGCGCCCCCAACGGCGACCCGGTGGGCGGCTTCATCGAGGGTTCGCTGAACTACGCCAAGCTGCAAACCCGCGGCCTGGACGTCACGGCGCGCTACAGCTTCGACTTCGACGAGATGCTGGGCCGCAACTGGGGCCGTCTGGACTACTCGCTGTCCGGCAACTGGCTGATCGAGCAGAAGAACTTCCTGAACGAAGCCGACCCCGCCGACTACGACGACCTGTCCAGCACGATCGGCTACCCGCGCGTGCGTCTGTCCTCGTCGCTGACCTGGACGCCGAACGACGTCTGGAGCGTCAACTGGACGGCGGACTGGCAAGCGGCTCAGGACATCGTCCAGCTGCGCGACTGGGTGCTGAACGCCGACTCGCGCACGTCGGACCAACTGGATACCGAAAACTTCGTGCGTAACGACGTGACGGTCCGCTGGAACGTCCGTGACGACCTGTCGGTTCGCGCCGGCGTGGTGAACCTGTTCGACGCCGAACAGCCGTCCTACCTGGGCACCACCCTGTACTCGAACTTCGACCCCTACGGTCGTCGCTTCTTCGTCGGCCTGAACTACCGTCCCTGGTAATTCCGGTCTGAAGACAGGTTGAAGGGCGGCCCGCGAGGGCCGCCCTTTTTCTTTGCCTCCTGCAAGGCTTTCCGGGTCTTGCCAGCGGGGGTCCGGCTCTCTAAACGGGCCGCTTAACCGACAACCTGAACGGATCGGTCGCGGGCCTCCCCCTGCGTCCGGTTTCTTCGCGCGCGTGGAGCCCGGCGCTGAACAGTCACGAGGAAAAGGATGCTATGGTGCGCGCTGCTCTGGCCGAGCAGGGCGACAGCGGGATCACCCCGCGCCATACCTTGTTCTATTTCTACGGCGACGAGGATGCGCACGGCGACCTCTGCGAGGTCGCGCGTCGTGCAGGTTTTCTGACCAGAGGCCAGGGCGACATGACCGTTCTGGAAACCACCATGCCGGTCGACGAGGCGTCGTTTTCGCCTGTGTCGGCCATGATGCAATCCTGGGCCGCGGCCTTCCAGCTCGACTACGACGGCTGGGAGTGCGCGGTCGTGACGAACTGAGTAACGCCGATGCCCAAGCGCACAGACATCCAGTCCATCCTGATCATCGGCGCCGGCCCGATCGTCATCGGCCAGGCGTGTGAGTTCGACTATTCCGGCGTTCAGGCCTGCAAGGCGCTGAAGGCCGAGGGCTACCGGGTCATCCTGGTCAACTCGAACCCCGCCACCATCATGACCGACCCGGAGGTGGCCGACGCCACCTATATCGAGCCGATCACCCCGGACATCGTCGAGAAGATCATCGCCAAGGAGCGCCCCGACGCCCTGCTGCCGACCATGGGCGGCCAGACGGCCCTGAACACGGCCCTGGCCCTGAACGCCTCGGGCGCCCTGGCCAAGTACGGCGTCGAGATGATCGGCGCCAAGGCCGAGGTCATCGACAAGGCCGAGGACCGTCAGAAGTTCCGCGACGCCATGGACAAGCTGGGCCTGGAATCGCCCCGCTCGCGCGCCATCCACCACATCGAGGAAGCCGACGACGCCCTGGCCTTCGTCGGCCTGCCCGCCATCATCCGCCCGTCCTTCACCCTGGCCGGCACCGGCGGCGGCATCGCCTACAACATCGAGGAGTTCCACGAGATCGTGGAGCGCGGCCTCGACCTGTCGCCGACCACCGAGGTCCTGATCGAGGAGTCGGTGCTGGGCTGGAAGGAATACGAGATGGAGGTCGTCCGCGATACGGCGGACAACTGCATCATCATCTGCTCGATCGAGAACGTGGACCCCATGGGCGTCCACACCGGCGACAGCATCACCGTGGCCCCGGCCCTGACGCTGACCGACAAGGAATATCAGCTGATGCGCACCGGCTCGATCAACGTCCTGCGCGAGATCGGCGTCGAAACCGGCGGCTCCAACGTCCAGTGGGCGATCAACCCGGCCGACGGCCGCATGGTCGTCATCGAGATGAACCCGCGCGTGTCGCGCTCCTCGGCCCTGGCGTCCAAGGCCACCGGCTTCCCCATCGCCAAGGTCGCCGCCCGTCTGGCCGTCGGCTACACCCTGGACGAGCTGCAGAACGACATCACCCAGGTCACGCCCGCCTCGTTCGAGCCGTCGATCGACTATGTGGTCACCAAGATCCCGCGCTTCGCCTTCGAGAAGTATCCGGGCTCGGAACCCCACCTGACCACGGCCATGAAGTCGGTCGGCGAGGTCATGGCCATCGGCCGCACCTTCCAGGAATCCATGCAGAAGGCCCTGCGCGGTCTGGAAACCGGCCTGTCGGGCTTTGACGAGATCAAGA
>JALAGW010000303.1 GCA_022712235.1 Brevundimonas sp.
CGACAGGCCGCAGCCGCGCTGATCGAACATGACGATGCGGTATTTCGCTGGATCGAAGTAGCGGCGCATGCCCGGATTGACCGCCCCTCCGGGACCGCCGTGCAGGACGATGACGGGCATGCCGTGCGGGTTGCCGCTTTCCTCGTAGTAGATCTCATGGATGCTGTCGGTCTGCATCCAGCCCGAGGCATAGGCTTCCAGCTCGGGATAGAGGTCGCGGCGCAGGGTGTCGGTCACAGGAAATGCCATGTCAGAAATGAGGGGTTTTCAGATTGGCCGGTCAGGCGTTGATGTTGTGTGAGCTGAACGCCGCGATCGCCAGCACGATCCAGCCGACGATCATCAGGATCCCGCCGATGGGGGCGATCATGCCCATGACGGGCAGGCTGAGCAGGCCGATCATGGCCAGGGCCAGGCAGAAGATCAGTCCCCCGCTGGCGGCCAGCCAGCCGGCGATCCGCCCGGTCTTGCCGCCGTCCAACCAGGTCGCGCAGGCCACGGCTAGGACGGCGTGGACCATCTGATACTGGGCGCCCGTGGTCAGCAGGCTCTTGATCGCCGGACTCGCACCGTGCGCGGCGAAGGCGCCGAGCGCGACAGCCATGGCCCCATTGAAAGCGGCGAAGACGAGCAGGTTGCGATCGAGTCTCATAGCCTAATGTCTAGACTACAACTCCGCGGGAGTCTGCTATCGCAGCGGCGATGAAATCCGCCTCGCGCATGGCCCTGCAATACGTCCTGCTGTTCGGCGCCAGCGGGGTGACCCTGCCGTTCGCCGGGCTGTGGTTTCGCGAACAGGGGCTGAGCGGAGCCGAGATCGGCGCCCTGCTGGCCATTCCCATGCTGGGCCGCGTCGTGACCGGGCCGTTGCTGGCGGTCTGGGCGGACGGTTTCCAATACAGACGCACGCCGATCGCCCTGCTGGGGTTGGCCATGGCCCTGGGCTATGGCGGGGCAGGCCTGGTTCAGGGCTTCGCCGCCTGGGCCGTATGCTGGTTCGTCGGGGCCACGGCGGCCGCCGCCCTGATCCCGCTCAGCGACGTCATGACGCTGCGGGTGGCCAAACGCGCAGGCTTTGATTTCTCCCTGCCGCGCGGCTGCGGCTCGGCGGCCTTCGTGGTGGCCAATGTCGGTATGGGGGCGCTGCTGACGCGGGCTTCGCCCGACGCCGTCATAATCTGGATCGGCACGGCGGCGGTGCTGATCGCGGCGACGGCATGGCGCGTCCTTCCGAGCGAGCCGGTCACCGACGGTCCACGCACGCCGGGCCTGGAGCGTTTCAGGGGCCTGGGACGGCTGGTGGTCGATCCGGTCTTCATGACCGCTGTCTTCGCCGTCGGCGCGGTGCAGGCGGCCCACGCCTTCTATTACGGCTTCTCCGCCATCGCCTGGAAGGCGCAGGGCATTCCCGAGAGCATGACCGGTTTGTTGTGGGCCTTTTCCGTGCTGGTCGAGATCGGCTTCATGTGGGTGATCGAACCGTGGCGACGGCGCAGGGAGATCGGGCCGTGGCTGATGCTGTCGATCGGCGCCGGCGCGGCGGTCGTGCGCTGGACCCTGATGGCGTTCGCTCCGCCGCTATGGGCGCTGTGGCCCTTGCAGACCCTGCATGCGCTGAGCTTCGCCGCCACCTACCTGGCTGGGGTGCAGATCGTGGAGCGGCTGTCGCCGGCAGACAATCACACGGCGGCGCAGACGTTGAGTTCCGTGGTGTCGGCCGGGGTGCTGATCGGATTGGCGACGGCGGCTGCGGGTCCGCTGTATGACGCCTTCGGGCTCAAGGGCTATCTGGCCATGGCCGCGCTGGCCGCGACCGGTGGCCTGGCCGGCCTGATCCTGCGATCGCGGCTTGGGAAAACCTAGGCGGCGCTGGAGCGGGGCAGGGGCGCCAGGTGGCGTGCAATGACCGAGGCCGCCGTCTTGACCGCCGCCTGAACCTTGGCGTTGGGCGCCTCGGACGGCGCGCGGATCAGGCCGATGGCGGGGGAGGCCGCGCCGTCCGGCAGGTCGTTCAGGATGCGATACAGGATATAGCTGCCCGCATCCTCTTCGGCGTCAGAGGCGGCCAGGGCGCTCAGGCCCGCGGCGGTCAGGTCACGCACGATCTCGGCGGTGGGGGCGGTGGCGCGCACGACGCCGGGGCCGGTGTGGTCCAGACGGTCGCTGCGGTCGAGGCTACGGTTCTCCGCCCGCATCTGAAGACGGAAGGCGCCGGGGTGAGCGGTGCGGCCGACCAGTAGCAGGGCTCCACATTCGCCGCTGGCGATCATGGCGCTGAGTTGCGCCGCCAGGGCCTCGGTCGAGCTTGAGCCTGGCACAGGCAGGGTGCGGGCGCCGACCGGGTTCCACGGATCGCCGGACAGGTCCTCGACCGGGTCCCAGGCGGTGAAGTTCGGGTCCCAGGCGCAGATGGCGATGGCGGGACGTCGATCGGGGCGAGGCCCGGTTTCCATATCCTGCAAGGAATCCACCCTGTGTGACACTAACGCGACGGCGGCCGGAACGGTGCGGTCAAACCCGGCGGAAGGTCAAGCCCGCCGGGATGAAATACGACAGCTTTGCGGCGGTCCTAGCCCAGATCGCCGATGGCGGCGTCCAGCAGCATGAAGGCGCGGCCTTCGTCGGTGGCCAGACGCGCCTGGACGTCATGGGCGTCGCCCCGACGCGCATGATCCTGCATTTCCAGACCGAAGGCGCGGACATAGGCGTCCGCATCGGCGCGCAATTCGGCGTCGGCCAGAATGCGGCGGGAGACGCTGCGCACGGCGGCGGGCGCGACGCGGCGCACGATCTGACGGGCGCGATCCGGTTCCTGCAGGGCCAGGGCGCGGGCGGCTTCCTCGATGCGGGCGCGCGGCAGCAGGGCGTTGGGATCGACCCCCATGCGGCGGATGGCGGCCGTGACGCGGTTGGCCAGGACCGCGGCGTCCACGGGCGCGGCCGCAGGAACCGAAGGCACGGGGGCGTCCAGCTCCAGCGGCGCTTCGTGGCCTGCGACCGTCTCGCCCAGATCGTTCCAGTCCAGCGGCTCGTCCCTGGCGGGCGGGGGCGGCGCATCCTCGGCCGGCTCCAGCCGCAGGCGTCCGCGCAGGCCGAAGCCGCGGTCGTCCACGGGCTTGAGCTCAGGCTTGGGCTCAGGCCTGGGTTCAACGGCGCGCGGTTTGTAGCGCGGCGTCTCGGGGGCGACGGCGCCCAACAGGGGTTCGCGACGACGACTGGCGGGGGTGTCGCCCGACACCACGCCCATGACGCGGACGGCCTCGGTCAGCATTTCGTAGTTGCGGCGCACGCGATCCTGGAAGCCGGATTCCAGTGCCTCGGTGTCTTCGGCGGCCTTTTTCGAGGCGGCGGACAGGGCGGCCAGGCCGTGTTCGACCGAGGCGCGCACGGCATCGACGCGGGCGGCGGCCTCCTGGGGCAGGCGATCGGCGCGTGCGTCCATTTCGGCGACCGCGTGTTCGACCTGGGTCAGAGCGGCGGTCATGCGTTCCAAAGTGCCCTCCAGCCGCTCGACGACCTTTTCGCCGGTCAGGTCGACCATGTCGGCGGTCTGGTTGACGATCTTGCGGGCGCCGTCGATGCGGGCCTCGGCGGCTTCGTCGGCCTTCTGGGCGGCGTCGAACAGGGATTCGCCCAGGCGGTCGGCGCGGATCTGGGCCTGTTCGATGGCGGCGGCGGCGGCGGCGCGCTGTTCCTCGGCGGTGGCCTGCAGGGCGGACAAGGCGCGGCGGGTTTCCTCGACCAGCAGGTCACGGGCCTCGGCGGCCAGGGCCTCGAAGCGGTCCAGCGCCAGTTTGGTGGCGTGGTCGAAACCGTCGGCCTCGCGCTGAGACAGGTCCACCAGGGCGCGGAACTGATCGGTCACGGCCTCGACCTGGGCCTTCAGGGCGTCGCTGACGTCGCCACTGGTCTGATTCAGTTCACCGGCGGCGGCGCGGGTCAGGGACAACTGCTCGGTGAACTGGGCGCGCTGGCTCTCGATCTGGGCCGAGAAGTCTTCCTGATCGGTGCGCAGGGCGTAGGCGGCGGTGACCAGCGCGGCGCGCTGCTGGCTCAGGCCTTCCTCGACCGACTGGATCTGTTCGGCGACGCCCGAGCCGGCGGTTTCCAGACGCAGGGTCTGGCGGGCCAGGTCGTCGGCGGCCGCGCGGGCGGCGTCCTGAGCCTCGCTGGCGGCGGCGGCCAGATCGGCGGCGCGCGCGGCCAGGGCGGCCTCGGCTTCGCGCAGCTGGGTCTGGGCCAGGTCAGAGGCGTCCACCACCATGCGCGACTGGCGCTCGACCGCATCGACGACGCCGGTCGCCTGACTGTCCAGTTGCACGCCCAGGGCGCTCATCTGCTCGCGTTCGCGGCCCAGTTGGTCAGTCAGACGACGGGCGGTGCGGCCCGCGCTCTCGGCGGCTTCATTCAGGCGGACGGTTTCCTGGGCCAGGGCCTCGCGCAGCAGGGCCATATCGTTGCGGGCGCGTTCAGCGGCCAGGGCCGCCTGATCGATGTCGCCGCGCAGGCTGGTCAGCACCTGTCCGGTCTGATGGGCGGCCAGGGCGGTCGGACCGACCAGGGCCTCGGCC
>JALAGW010000033.1 GCA_022712235.1 Brevundimonas sp.
CCTCTGTCGGCGGGCGGGGCGAGCGGGTGCTGGTCGCGCCGGGTCAGGCGGGCAGGATCGGCCAGCCTTTGGTGGCGCTGGGCAGCGGCGAGGCCGCCAGCCTGAAGGCCGAAGCCGACGCCGCCGAGGCCGCCTACATCGCCACCGAACAGGCGCATGGCCGCGATGAGGAACTGGCGAAGCTGGGCGTCGTGTCCCAGCGCGAGGCCGAGGTCTCGCACGCTCAGGCCCTGAGCGCCCAGGCGGCGGCGCGGGCCGCGCGAGCGCGCGCTGCGGCGGCAGGCTCGCCCAATACGTCGGGCCGTCTCAATGTCGTCAGTCCGATCGCCGGCGTGGTGACGAACGTCCAGGTCGGACCGGGCGGCTTTGTCGCCCAGGGCGGCGTGGTGGCCGAGGTCGCCAACCCGGCGCGGGTCGAACTCGTGTTCAACGCGCCCCCGACCCTGGCCGCCCATGTTCGCGCTGGTGCGCCCCTGCGCGTCAGCAGCCCTGCGGGTGAATTCGATGCGACCGTCACCGGGGTTGCGGTTGGGGCTGATTTGAACAGCGGGGCTGCCGTGGTCCGGGCGCGGCCCACGGGCGCGGTCCTGCCGCCGGCGGGAGCGGCTGTCACCGGGGCCATCGTCACCGGAGAAGCGATCGGCGGACTGACCGTTCCAACCGAGGCGGTCCAGACCATCGAGGGCCGGGCGGTGGTCTTCGTCCAGGTTGCGGGCGGGTTCCAGGCCCGGCCTGTTCTGGCGGGGCGGCAGGCGGGCGGTCGCACCGAGATCCTTCGTGGACTGACCGGGACCGAGCGGGTCGCCGGCGTCAACGCCTTCCTGCTGAAAGCCGAGCTCGCCAAGGGCGCAGCCGAGCACGGTCACTAGGGGGCGTTCATGTTCAAATTCATCATCGACCAGGCGGTGAAATTCCGCTGGTTCGTCGTTCTGGTCACGGCCCTGGTCGCGGCCTACGGCCTTCTGGAACTGACGCGACTGCCCATCGACGCCGTGCCGGACATCACCAACCGGCAGGTTCAGGTGACGACCGTGGCCCCGGCCCTGGCGCCCGAACAGATCGAACGCCAGGTCACCTATCCGATCGAAACCGCCATGGCCGGCATTCCCGGCCTGACCTCGACCCGGTCGTTGAGCCGAAACGGCTTCAGCCAGGTGACGGTCATCTTCACCGACCGGACGGACATCTATTTCGCTCGCCAGCAGGTGGCGGAACGCCTGGCCCAGGCCCGCGAGACCATGCCCGAAGGCGTCGAGCCGGCTCTGGCGCCGATCACCACGGGTCTGGGCGAGGTCTTGATGTGGACGGTCGACTACAAGCCGTTCAACAGCGCCAATCTGGCCAAGTCCGGTCAACCGGGTTGGCAGGCGGGTGGGGCCTATCTGACGCCCGAGGGTGATCTTCTGACGACGCCGCAGCAGCGGACCACCTATCTGCGGACGGTGCAGGACTGGATCGTCGCCCCGCAGATGCGCACGACGCCCGGTCTGGCCGGCGTCGATACGGTCGGCGGCTATGTGAAGGAATATGGGGTGCGTCCGGACCCGGCGCGGCTGTCAGCCTATGGGCTGGGCATGGGCGACCTGATTCAGGCGCTGGACCGGGCCAATACCCAGGCGGGGGCGGGCTATGTCCAGCGCGCGGGCGAGGCGTTGACGGTGCGCACCGACGCCCTGGCCTCGACCGTCGATGATCTGGCCCAGGCCCCTGTGGTCAATCGCAATGGTCTGGTCGTCAGGGTCGCCGACGTGGCGACGGTCGAGATCGGTCAGGCGCCGCGTCTGGGCGGGGCCAGCCGCGACGGCCACGAAGCCGTCCTCGGCACCGCCCTGATGATCGCAGGCGGCAACAGCCGCACCGTGGCCCAGGCGGCGGGCGAACGGCTGGAGGAGGTCCGCAAGACCCTGCCTGCCGGGATCGAGGCCGTGACGGTTCTGGATCGCAGCGCCCTGGTCAACTCGACCATCTCCACCGTGGCGCGAAACCTGACCGAGGGGGCGCTGCTGGTCATCGTCGTGCTGTTTCTTCTGCTGGGCAATATCCGGGCGGCGACCATCGCGGCCCTGATGATCCCGATCAGCTTCCTGTTCGCGGTCATCGGCATGAACCGGTTCGGGATCAGCGGGAACCTGATGAGCCTGGGGGCGCTGGACTTCGGCCTTCTGGTCGACGGCGCGGTCGTGGTCGTCGAGAATACGCTTCTGAGACTGAGCCAGCGCCGCGCCGAGGCGGGGCGGATGCTGACCCGCAGCGAGCGGCTGGGCGTCGCGGTCGCGGCGGCCCGGCAGATGGTCAAACCGGCGGCCTTTGGTCAGTTGATCATCCTTCTGGGCTTCACGCCCCTGCTGATGCTGGAAGGGGTCGAGGGCAAGACCTTCATCCCCATGGGGGCCACGGTCATGCTGGCCTTGGTCGGGGCGTTCATCTTCTCCTTCACCTTCGTTCCGTCCATGACGGCGCTGCTGGTGCGGGAGCCGAAGACGGTTGAGGTTGATGAGCGGGGGCACCCTCATGAGCAAGAACCCCCCCTGCTTCGCCACGCGCGGCGCGGGATGCGGCCCGCCATCCGGGCGGCGGGCGATCGGCCGAAGGTCGTCCTGCTGTCGGCGCTCGGAGCTCTGGTCATCGGCGGGGCGGCCTTCACCACCCTGGGCCGGGAATTCATCCCGACCCTGGACGAGGGCGACATCGCCATGCAGGCCTTGCGGGTGCCCTCGGCGTCGCTGGAGCAGTCGCTGGCCATGCAGATGGCGCTGGAGCGGGCCATCCGGGCCCAGCCCGAGGTCAAGACCGTCTTCTCGCGCACCGGCACCGCCGAGGCCGCCGTCGATCCCATGCCGCCGAACATCTCGGACAGCGTGATCGTGCTGAAGGAGCGCAAGGACTGGCCGAATCCCAGGCTCAAGAAAGAGGCCATGATCGCTCGCTTCGAGACTGTGGCGGCAAGGCAGATCGGCAACAGCCTCGAGTTCAGCCAGCCGATCGAGCTGCGGTTCAACGAGCTGATCTCGGGCGTCCGCACGGACCTGGCGGTCATGGTTTATGGCGAGGATTTCGCCGTCATGCAGAAGGTGGCCGATCAGGTGGCCAGCGCCCTGCGTGAAACGCAGGGTTCGGCTGACGTCCGGGTGGAGCAGGTCTCGGGTCTGCCGACCCTGACGGTTCAGGTCGATCGGTTTGCGGCAGCCAGTTACGGCCTGTCGGCGGCGGATGTGTCCGAGACGGTTTCGGCGGCTGTCGGCGGCGCCGGGGCGGGGCGTATCTTCGAGGGCGCCCGCCGTTTCGACGTCGTGGTTCGCCTGCCGGACGACGCCCGCAACGACCCGGCGGCGCTGGCGGCCCTGCCGGTGGTCTCCCCGACCGGCGTGACAGCGCCGCTGTCTTCGGTGGCTCATATCCAGACGGCCGAGGGGCCGAACCAGATCAGCCGCCACGACGGCAGTCGGCGGATGGTGGTTCAGGCCAATGTCCGGGGCCGCGATCTGGGCGGCTTTGTCGTCGACGCGCAGAAGCAGGTCGATCAGATCCAGCTGCCGACGGGCGTTCGCCTGGAATGGGGCGGGCAGTTCGAGAACCTGAAGCGGGCCGAGCAGCGTCTGGGTCTGGTCATCCCGATCGGCTTCGTCCTCATCGGGGTCCTGCTGTTCATGGCGCTGGGGTCGTTCGCGGAGGCGGGACTGGTCTTCGCTTGCGTGCCCCTGGCCCTGGTCGGCGGGGCGCTGGC
>JALAGW010000304.1 GCA_022712235.1 Brevundimonas sp.
TCGACAAGTGGGTGGTCTTCGGCGGGTCCTGGGGTTCGACCCTGTCGATGACCTACGCCATCAAGCACCCGGACCGCTGCCTGGCCCTGGTCCTGCGCGGCATCTTCCTGCTGACGAAGAAGGAGCTGCACTGGTTCTACCAAGACGGCGCCTCGATGATCTTCCCCGACGCCTGGGAGCGCTTCCTGGCCCCCATCCCCGAGGCCGAGCGCGGCGACCTGATGGCCGCCTACAACAAGCGCCTGCTGGGCGACGACATCGAGGAGCGGAACCGCTGCGCCGTGGCCTGGTCGACCTGGGAGGGCGAGACGGTCAGCGTCCAGGGTCCCTCGGGCAAACCGGACAAGTTCGCCGATCCCGAGTTCGCCGTGGCCTTCGCCCGGATCGAAAACTGGTTCTTCACCAACGGCGGCTTCTTCGACAGCGAACACTGGATTCTCGAGAACATCGAGACCATCCGCCACATCCCCTGCTGGATCGCCCAGGGCCGCTTTGACGTGGTGACGCCCATTTCGGGCGCCTGGGCCCTGCACCGCGCCTGGCCCGAGGCCAGGCTGGACATCGTCGGCGACGCCGGCCACGCCTCCAGCGAGCCGGGCATCATCGACAGCCTGATCCGTGGCACGGACTGGGCGGCGACCTTATAGGCCGTCATCCCGGCCCAGCGGCGAAGCCGCGCCGAGCCGGGACCGCCCCAGGCGCCGACGCCTCCTGCGATCCCGGATAACGTCGTTTCCGGGATGACGGGTTTATGGGGGCGTCGGCGACGGGTTGGTCTTCATCACCATTTCATTGAGCTGGAACCCGATGCGGCGCGCCTCGCGCTCCTCGGGTTTCTTGATCGCGGCCAGGACGACGTTGAGCTGGGTATAGTGCTGGATCAGCCGCA
The DNA here is from genome assembly GCA_022712235.1 of Brevundimonas sp. Classification (GTDB taxonomy): domain Bacteria; phylum Pseudomonadota; class Alphaproteobacteria; order Caulobacterales; family Caulobacteraceae; genus Brevundimonas. The sequence goes on from JALAGW010000304.1 coordinate 890, forward strand.
CCGGCTTGCCGTCGGCGTTGCGCCCGAAAAAGATGATCAGGTCCGGCCCCCAGAAGCCGACGTCGACGATCTGCATCGTGCCTTCGCCCGGCAGGCCGACGACGCGGGCGCCGATCTCCTCGCCCTTGTCCAGCTTGGCCTCGAACTCCTCGATCAGCTTGGACAGGCGGACAAAGGCCCATTCGGCGGGGTTGTTGCGCATCCGCACGCCCTCGGCCAGGACCGCCGCCTCGTTCTTGGGGTCGGCCATGACGGGCTGCGGACAGGGCGTGTCGCCGCAGTCCGAGAACATCGAAGGATCAGCCTTGGGGATGGCGGCGGGTTCAGGCGCTTTGTCAGTCATGGTTCCAGCCTAACGCTTGAAACGCCGATCAGAACAGCCCCTGCCCCTTCGGCAGTTCGACATAGCGGTGCACGTGGGTCGACAGGATCAGGCCGAAGCCGATCATCACCGTCATCATGGTCGAGCCGCCATAGGACAGCAGCGGCATGGGCACCCCCACGACCGGTGCCAGGCCCATCACCATGGCGCCGTTGATCAGAACGAACAGGGCCAGAAACGCCGTCATGCCCGCCGCGCTGATGCGGCCGAAATGGCTGTGCGACAGGGCCGCGATCCGCAGCGAGATCAGGATCAGCGCCAGATAACAGGCCAATACGGTGAAGGAACCCAGGAAGCCGAACTCCTCGGACACGGTCGAGAAGATGAAGTCCGTGTGGCGTTCCGGCAGGAACTCCAGCTGGCTCTGACTGCCCAGGCCGTAACCCTTGCCCAGCAGACCGCCCGAACCGAGCGCGATCTTGGACTGGATGATGTTGTAGCCCGTGCCCGAAGGGTCGGCCTCGGGGTTCAGGAAGGTCAGCACGCGGTTGCGCTGATAGTCGTGCATGACGAACATGACGAAGGGCGGGATGACCGCCACGGCGGCGGCGACGCCGGCGGCGATCACGCGCCAGCTCAAGCCCGCCATGAACATGACGGCGGCTCCGGTCAGTCCGATGACCATGGCCGAGCCGAGGTCCGGCTGCTTGGCCACCAGCAGGAAGGGCAGTCCGATCATGCCCGCGGGAATCAGCAACTTCCACGACCATCGCGCATCCTGAGCCGTGTGGCCGTGATACCAACGGGCCAGCGCCAGAACGAGACCGATCTTCATGAACTCGGCCGGCTGGATGCGGATGAAGCCCAGGTTCAGCCAGTTGCGCGCTCCGCCCGCCGTATAACCCAGCGGCGTGAACTCGATCATCAGCACCAGCAACAGCAGCACGCCGTAAACCGGATAGGCCGCGTGGAACCACCACTTGGGATGAACCATGGCCAGGCCGATCATGGCGACCAGCAGAACGCCGAAACGCAGCAGGTGCTTCCACGCCCAGGGCGACCAGCTGCCGCCCGCGATCGAATACAGCATGGCCGTGCCGATGCCGGCCAGGACGCACAACAGGCCGACCACGCGCCAGTCCAGTTCGGCCAGCTTGCTGGATATCCGGTCGCGTTCGCCGGGACGGGTCAGGGCGGAAGCGGTCACTGAACAGGCTCCGGCGGGGGCGCGGCGACATCGACGGCGGGCGCATCAAGGGGCAGAGCGTCCACGGGCTCGCCACGCGCCTCGGCCTCGCGGGCGCCGGCGTCCTCGGGAGCTTCAAAGCCCGCCTGCTCGATGCGGGCGCGGATCTCGGGGTCCTTCAGCAGGGCGACCTTCATGACCTCGCGCGCACGCGGGGCGCCGGCCGTTCCGCCGCCCAGGCCGCCGTGTTGAACGATCACCGACACGGCGTAGCGGGGATTGTCGATCGGGGCGTAGGCGATGAAGAGGTTGTGGTCCTTCTGGGCCCAGGGACGACCGGCGCCCTTGCGCGACCCGGCGCCATAGTTCTGGGCCTGGGCCGTGCCGGTCTTGCCCGCCATGCGCACGGCGCCGAGGCCTAGCTGACTGTTGCGGAAGCCGGTGCCGCCCACGTCGGTCACGGCCTCCATGCCGTCGCGCAGCACCTTCAGCAGGGCGGGATCAAACGGCAGGTCGGCGAAGGCCGTGCCGGACGTCTGCTCCACCCCGCCGATCGACTTGATCAGGCGCGGCGTCACCGCCTTCTGGCCATTGGCGATGCGGGACGTATAGACCGCCAGTTGCAGGGCGTTGACGTTCAGGGCGCCCTGCCCGATGCCATAGCTGGGCGTTTCGCCCGGATACCATTTGCCGTCCCCGCGCACAGGATTTCGGCGCCGCCATTCGCGGTCCGGCACCAGGCCGGTCTTCTGCCCCGTCAGACCGATGTCGAAGCTCTGGCCGAAACCCATTTCGCGAGCGGTTTCAGCGATGGCGTCGGGACCGAACTCGGTCGCAATGGTCATGAAATAGACGTTGCACGAGGCCTTGATGGCCCCGCGCAGGTCCAGCGCCCCGTGCCGTCCCAGACAGGCGAAGCGGCGCCCCAGGAAGAAGCTGCCGTTGCAGACCACGCGACGGTTGGGGTCCCAGCCTCGCTTCATGGCCGCCAGACCGACCACGGGCTTGAAGGTCGAGCCCGGCGCGAAGGTGCCGCCCAGAGCCTTGTCCAGCAGCGGTCGCCGCTCATAGTCGGCCAGCGCGCGATAGATCTTGGACGGCACGCCCGAGACGAACAGGTTGGGATCGAACGACGGCGACGACACCATGGCCAGGATGTCGCCGTTGCGCACATCCATGACGACGCAGCTTCCCGCCTCCTCGCCAAAGACCTCCAGCGCGCGGTTCTGGACGTCGTTGTCCAGCGTCAGCATGACTTCCGAGCCTTGAATGGGGGCCTTGGACCCGGCCGCATCCTCGGCCACGACCCGCCCTCGCACGTCGACCTCGACGCGCTTGCCCCCGGCTTCGCCACGCAGATCGGCGTCCAGCGCCTTCTCGATTCCCTGACGGCCGATGCGGAAACCGGGATTGAACAGGATGGAGGGCGGCTGCTCGCCCTTGTCGCGGATCGCCTTGACGTCGCGGTCCGACACCTTGGCCACATAGCCGATCACATGGGCGTAGGCCCCGGCGAACGGATAGTAGCGGGCCTCGTTCATATCGGCCATGACGCCCGGCAGTTCGGCCGCGTGCAGATTGACCTTGGAGAACTCCTCCCAGGTCAGGTCGCTCTTGACCGGCACCGGCGAGAAGCGCGGCGCGGCGTTGACCTCGCGAATGATGGTCCGTCGCCGCTCCAGCGTGTCGGGCAGAAGCTGCCCCAGCAGGTCCAGGGTTTGATCCAGGTCCTTGGTCTCGTCGCGGACCACCAGAACGCGGAAACTGGGTCGGTTGCCGGCGATGGTGACGCCGTTGCGATCCTTGATCAGGCCGCGCGGCGGCGGGACCAGACGGAAGTTGAACTGGTTGTTGGTGGCGAGGGTGGCGTATTCCTCGGCCTTGACGATCTGCAACTGCGCCAGCCGCCCGCCCAGGGCCACCGTCCCCAAGGCCA
>JALAGW010000305.1 GCA_022712235.1 Brevundimonas sp.
CGCCCTCGGGCTACCGCGTCTTCATCTCCACCGGCTCGCCGACCAATCCCCTGACCGGCGGTAACTGGGAAAAGGTCGGCGTCCGTCCCGATGTGGCCGTCCCCGCGGAGGAGGCGCTTGAGACCGCCTGGAAGGCCGCGCTCGCCGGCCACGCCACCGCCGCCCCCGCCGCCGCGACCCAGGCCGCCTGGGTGCGTGAAGCGCTGGACGCCAAACCCGCCGCCGTCGACCCCGCCCCCTACCTCGGCGCCTATGGCGGCTCCGTGGTTCAGGCCGGCGATGACGGCCTGACATGGAAGAACGAGCGCCGTCCGGCCTGGCGACTGCGCCCCCTGTCGCCGGACCTCTTCTTTGATGTGGACGAACCCTATCGCCGCATCCGTTTCGTGCGCGACGAGGCGGGCCGCGTCACAGCGCTGGAGGTTCTGGACAGCCAGAGCGGCGTCAGCCGCCTGCTGCGACGCTCCGCCTAGGTCGGCTTTCCGTTACAGGCGATCACACCTTGTTACGGCGGCGGGGTTGCAACCGCGCGCGCGCCGTCCCACTAAGGCCGCCGAACATCATCCGCCCTGCTCAGGAGACCTCCCCATGACCGTTCGCGTCGCCATCAACGGCTTCGGCCGCATCGGCCGCCTCGTGCTTCGCTCGATCGTCGAGCATGGCCGCAAGGACATCGAGGTCGTGGCGATCAACGACCTGGGTCCGGTCGAGACCAACGCCCACCTGCTGCGCTACGACTCGGTGCACGGCCGCTTCCCCGGCACCGTGACCTCGGGCGAGGACTGGATCGACGTCGGCGCCGGCAAGATCAAGGTCACCGCCGAGCGCGACCCGGCCAACCTGCCGCACGCCGAGCTGAAGGTCGACATCGCCTTCGAGTGCACCGGCATCTTCACCTCCAAGGACAAGGCCTCGGCCCACCTGAAGGCCGGCGCCAAGCGCGTCCTGGTCTCGGCCCCCGCCGACAACGCCGACAAGACCATCGTCTTCAAGGTCAACCATGAGACCCTGACCGCCGACGACATCGTCGTGTCGAACGGCTCGTGCACCACCAACGCCCTGGCCCCGGTGGCCAAGGTGCTGAACGACCTGTTCGGCATCGAGCGCGGCTACATGACCACCATCCACGCCTACACCGGCGACCAGCCGACGCTGGATACGATGCACAAGGACCTGTACCGCGGCCGCGCCGCCGCCCTGTCCATGATCCCGACCTCGACCGGCGCCGCCAAGGCCCTGGGCCTGGTCCTGCCGGAACTGAAGGGCAAGCTGGACGGCTCGTCGATCCGCGTCCCGACCCCGAACGTCTCGGTCGTGGACCTGAAGGTCGTCGCCGCCCGCGACGTCACCGTCGAGGAAATCAACGCCGCCCTGCAAGCCGCCGCCTACGGCCCGATGAACGGCGTCCTGTTCACCACGACCGACCCGCTGGTCTCGTCGGACCTGAACCACATCGCCGCCTCCTCGACCGCCGCCCTGCCGCAGACCCAGGTCATCGACGGCAAGCTGGCCCGCGTCCTCAGCTGGTACGACAACGAGTGGGGCTTCGCGACCCGCATGGCCGACACCGCCCTGGTGATGGCCAAGTTCCTGTAAGACAGGATACCGCTTCCAGACCCTTCTCCCCTCGTGGGAGAAGGTGTTAGGCGAAGCCTGACGGATGAGGGGGCCTTTGCGCCACATGACGTCTGACCGCATCCAGAACCAGATTCGGATTTGTCAGCACGGCCTCATTGGCGAAGCGCAGGACCGTGAAGCCCCGTCGCTTCAGGTCGGCGTCACGCGCAGCATCCTCGGTTTCGCGCAGCCGATGAACGCCCCCGTCCATCTCAAGCACCAGCTTGAGCTCGTAACAGCAGAAATCGGCGATCCAGGGTCCGATGCGCGTCTGACGCCGGAACTTGTGGTCTTCAAAGCCGCGACCACGCAGGATGCGCCACATCGCCGCTTCGGTCGGCGTCATTCCCGCCCTCAATCGCCGCGCCTGGTTCACCGCCCCCTCATCCGTCTCGCTCCGCGAGCCACCTTCTCCCACAAGGGGAGAAGGAAGAACAGAGATACGCCATCATGACCTTCCGCACCCTCGACGACGCCGCTGACCTGTCCGGCCGGACCGCCCTGGTCCGCGTGGACTTCAACGTGCCGATGGAGGGCGGCAAGGTCACGGACGACACCCGCCTGAAAGCCGCCCTGCCGACCATCCACCGCCTGCGCGAAGCCGGCGCCAAGGTGGTGCTGCTGGCCCACTTCGACCGACCCAAGGGCGAGCGCGTGCCGTCGATGAGCCTGCGCCCCGTGGTCGAGCCGCTGGAGCTGCTGCTGCACGGCCCGGTGCGCTTCGCCGACGACTGCGTGGGCGACGAGGCCAAGGCCGCCGTGGCGGATCTGGACGCCGGCGGCGTGCTGCTGCTGGAGAACGTCCGCTTCCACAAGGGCGAGGAAAAGAACGACCCGGCCTTCGCCGCCCAGCTGGCGGAACTGGGCGACCTCTATGTCAACGACGCCTTCTCGGCCGCGCACCGCGCCCACGCCTCGACCGAGGGTCTGGCCCGCCTTCTGCCCGCCTATGCCGGTGAAGCCATGAAGCGCGAACTTCAGGCGCTGGACGCTGCGCTGGGCGCCCCGCAGAAGCCCGTCATCGGCATCGTCGGCGGGGCCAAGGTCTCGACCAAGCTGGACCTGCTGAAGAACCTGGTCGCCAAGCTGGACTACCTGGCCATCGGCGGCGGCATGGCCAACACCTTCCTGTTCGCCCAGGGCGTCGATGTCGGCGGTTCGCTGTGCGAGAAGGATCTGGCCGACACCGCCCGCGAGATCATCGAGGAAGCCCGTCGTCAGGGCTGCGAGCTGCTGCTGCCGGTCGACGTGGTGGTGGCCAAGGGCGTCAAGCCGGGCATCGAATCGGGCGTCCGCGCCCTGGACCGCATCGCCGCCGACGACCTGATCCTGGACGCCGGTCCCGAGACCGTCGCCCGTCTGAGCCGCGCCATGGACCTGTCGAAGACCCTGATCTGGAACGGCCCGCTGGGCGTGTTCGAGGTCCCGCCCTTCGACAAGGCGACCGTGGCCGCCGCCAGGCACGCCGCCGAACTGGCCCACGCCGGCAAGCTGATCGCCGTGGCCGGCGGCGGCGACACCGTCGCGGCCCTGAATCACGCCGGCACGGCTGACGACATGACCTTCGTCTCCACCGCCGGCGGCGCCTTCCTGGAATGGATGGAGGGCAAGGTCCTGCCGGGGGTCGAGGCCCTGCGCGCCTGACCTGACCTTTTGTTGAGCTTTGAAACCCCGTCTCTTTGCAGAGGCGGGGTTTTCTTTGCCACAGACTTCACAGAACGCCGGATTGGTCCTGTTACACGGCGTGACTTCCGTCCGCCTCCGGGCTAAAGCCTCCGCAAAACAATATCGGCTCAGGAGACTACCCATGGCGCGCATCACGCTGCGACAGTTGCTCGATCACGCGGCGGAAAACGACTACGGCCTGCCCGCCTACAACATCAACAACATGGAGCAGGGTCTGGCGATCATGGAGGCGGCCCATGAGGTCAACGCCCCGGTCATCATCCAGGCCTCGCGCGGCGCCCGCAACTACGCCAACGACATCATCCTGGCCAAGCTGATCGACGGCCTGGCCGAGCTCTATCCGCACATCCCGGTCTGCATGCACCAGGACCACGGCAATGGCCCGGCGACCTGCGCCACCGCCATCCAGTACGGCTTCACCTCGGTGATGATGGACGGCTCGCTGGAGGAGGACGCAAAGACGCCCGCCTCCTACGAATACAACGTCGACGTCACCCGTCGCGTCACCGAGATGGCCCACAGCTGCGGCGTCTCGGTCGAGGGCGAACTGGGCGTGCTGGGCTCGCTGGAGACCGGCATGGGCGAGGCCGAGGACGGCCACGGCTTCGAGGGCAAGCTGGACCACTCACAACTGCTGACCGACCCGGATCAGGCCGTCGACTTCGTCAAGGCCACCAAGGTCGACGCTCTGGCCATCGCCATGGGCACCTCGCACGGCGCCTACAAGTTCACCCGCCAGCCGGACGGCGACGTCCTGGCCATGAACGTGATCGAGGAAATCCACCGCCGCCTGCCCAACACCCACCTGGTGATGCACGGCTCCTCCTCGGTGCCGCAGGACCTGCAGGACATCATCAACGCCTACGGCGGCCAGATGCCCCAGACCTGGGGCGTGCCGGTCGAAGAGATCCAGCGCGGCATCAAGCACGGCGTGCGCAAGATCAACATCGACACCGACAACCGCATGGCCATCACCGGCGCCATCCGTAAGGTCTTGGCCGAGAAGCCCGGCGAGTTCGACCCGCGCGCCTATCTGAAGCCCGCCAAGGAAGCCATGCGCAAGCTGTGCATCGAGCGCTACCAGCAGTTCGGCTGCGAGGGCCAGGCGTCGAAGATCAAGCCCCTGTCCACCGCCCAGATGGCCAAGCTCTACGCCGCCGGCGACCTGGACCCGCGCATCGGCTGATTCTTCTATTCTCCTCCCCACTCGTGGGGAGGGGGACCGCGTAGTGGTGGAGGGGGCGACGCAAACGTCAGCCGTCGAGTCGCCCTCTCCGTCTCGCCGCCTGTCGGCGTCGATCCACCTCCCCATCGCTTCGCGACAGGGAGGAAAATTTCAGATCACCACACCCCATACCGACCGCCGATGGCGCCGATCACCGCCCGCGCCTCGATCTCGGCGTAGCGCAGCTCCTCCTCGGCCCGACGCGCATCGCGGCGCGCGTCCTGAAGCTCGCCGCGCACCTCGCGGATACGGTCACGGATGCGCTGCCTCTCCTCATCGGTCAGCCCGTCCTGCCGCAACTCGCCCTGCTTGGCGTCCAGCTTGTCCTCGCGGCTCTCGATGCGGCTGACCGCCGAGTTCAGGGCGCTTTCCGCCGAAGACACCGCCTGTTCCACCACATGGATTCGCCGTCCGTCCTCATAGGCCGGCAGGAAGTCGCGCTCCTCGGCCGGGGCGCACACCCCGCCGTAGCTGTTCCCCTGCCGCCCCTGCCGGAAGCCGTTCTCCCAAGTGCAATAGGTCCGCAGACCGTCCTCGCGCGAGGCCAGATAGGCGCTCATGTTTGGCGCCACCCCATATTTGGCGCAGGCCTTGGCGTGGTCGTCCAGACGGCTGGTCTGACGTCCGGCGGCCCCGTCGCGCCAGCCCTGCCCGCCCCAGTCGCCGACCAGGCACTGGTCCTCGCTCATGGTGGCGCAACCGGACAGCAGAACCACGCCCGAGACGGCGACGGCGGCGACGATCAAAACCTTCATCTCTTCGGCCTCTCCCAAGGCGGTTCATGCAAGGAGCGATGAAGCCTCGCTCCGCAAGCCATGCTATTTCGCCCTATGGCCGATGAACCCTTGCTGACGGAAGACGACGACGCGGAAATGCTCGAGGCGCGGATCGACGCCCCCGGCGTCCGCCTGGACAAGGCCCTGGCCTCCGCCTTCCCGACCCTGTCGCGCGCCCGGCTGCAGGCCCTGCTGGCCGAGGGTGCCGTCACCCGCGACGGCCAGCCGATCTCCAGCGGCTCTGCCAAGGCGCAGGCGGGTCTCTACGCCGTCATCCTGCCGCCCGTCGCCCCGGCCACGCCCCTGCCCGAGGCCATCCCCCTGACCGTCCTTTACGAGGACGCCGACCTGATCGTCATCGACAAGGCTCCGGGCATGGCCGCCCACCCGGCGCCCGGCTGCGAGACCGGCACCCTGGTCAACGCCCTTCTGGCCCACTGCGGCGACAGCCTGTCCGGCATAGGCGGCGTCGCCCGCCCCGGCATCGTCCACCGGCTGGACAAGGACACCTCCGGCGTCATGGTCGCCGCCAAGACCGATCGCGCCCACCAGGGCCTGTCCGCCCTGTTCGCGACCCACGACATCGAGCGCACCTATATCGCCCTGACGCGCGGCGCGCCCACGCCCGAGAAGGCCCGCATCCAGACCCTGATCGGCCGCTCGCCGCATGACCGCAAGAAGATGGCCGTGCTCAAGGGCGGAGGCCGCGAAGCCATCACCGACTATGTGGTGCAGCGCATCTTCGGCCAGCCCGCCAAGGCCTCCGGCGCCCCAATGGCCGCCCGCGTCGCCTGCACCCTCCACACCGGCCGCACCCACCAGATCCGCGTCCACATGGCGTCCAAGGGCTCTCCCCTGCTCGGCGACCCCGTCTATGGCTCGGGCAGCCCCGCCGCCCCCGTCCGCGCCGCCGTTGCCGAGGCCGGCCTGACCCGTCAGGCCCTCCACGCCGC
>JALAGW010000306.1 GCA_022712235.1 Brevundimonas sp.
AGGTGCGCGCCCTCGGCGGCGGCCAGGATCAGCTCGGCCTCGGGGCCCTTGCCCGATTTGCGGGGTTCCAGATCCAGAAGCTCCAGCGGACCCAGCCCCAACGGACGACCCGCCAGGGTCGCCCGCCGGGCGTAGTCGTCGGCCAGGGCGGCCTCGGGACCGCGGCCCGGCTTGCCGATGGCCGCGATCGCCAGCTTCATGGGGTCAGCTCAGTCCGAAGATCAGGCGGCGCCGGCGCCGCGGTGGGCGCTGTCGATCGCCCAGATCTTCTCGATATTGTAGAAGGTGCGAACCTCGGGACGGAACAGGTGGACGATGACGTCGCCCGCGTCCAGCAGCACCCAGTCGCAGTGCGGCAGGCCCTCGACCTTGACCTTGCCCAGGCCCATTTCCTTGAACAGGCGCAGCAGGTGATCGGCCAGGGCGCCGACGTGGCGGTGCGACCGGCCCGAAGCCACGATCATGGCGTCGGACATCGGGCTTTTGCCGCGCAGGTCGATCAGGACCATGTCCTGGGCCTTGTCTTCATCGAGTTTGGCGATGACGGCGCGTTCCAGCTCGGTCAGGCCGACCGGAAGCGGGGCTTGATCGCCGGTACTGGGGCCTTCGGCCTGACCGTCTTCGGAATGGACGGAATCCATCGGGTCCATTTCGTGGGCCGCGTTGGAAACGGCGGCGTCTTGCGCATCGTGCGCGGGCGAGGGGGTCAGCGGAGGGCTCCAGCGGAGATTACTAAAGCCCCAATCTAGCACGTTCCGGCCGCAAGGTCACCCTTTGACGGGAATCGAGGCCTCGCCCCGTCGTATCGCCGTCGAGGAACGGGGATTCAGCGGCGCCGTCAGATAGGTCCAGGCGGGCGCCTGAAGGCTGGGCAGCAGCCCCGCGCGCGGCGCCGGAATGCGGAACCGGGCGTAGCGCGAGGCGGCAGGAGCGGTGCGGCTATCCAGTTGACTGCCCGGTCGGGCGATCACCGCCACCGGCATCAGATGCATGATGTCAGCCCAACCCCGCCAGCGGTGAAAGCTGGCCAGGTTGTCCGACCCCATCAGCCAGACGAACTGGACGCCGGGATAGCGGGCCTTCAGCAGGCGCAGGGTGTCGACGGTCCATTGCGTCCCGGCGCGGGTCTCGAAGTCGGAGACGATCATGGCGGGGCCGACGGTGGCGGCCACGGCGCGGGCCGAGGCCATGCGGACCGCCAGGGGCGCCGTCTCGTGGTTGGACTTCAGCGGATTCTGGGGCGAGACCAGCCAGACCACCCGGTCCAGGCCCAGACGCCGCATCGCCGTCTCGGCCACATGGGCGTGGCCGTCGTGGGCCGGATTGAAGGAGCCCCCGAACAGGCCGACCTTCATGCCCGCCTGCAGGCCCAGACCGTCGCGCAGGGCGCCCGGGCGAGGGCCGAGGCCTTTCGGCGCGGGACCGGCGTGGAAGAAGGACAAGGGCGGCTCTTTGGCGGCGACGACGAGAGGGCGGACTTATGCTCACCCGCGCCCTAACACGCCGCGACGGCCCTGTCTCGCGTCAGCGGACGGACGAAAGTCTCAGAACTCTTTCCAGCTCGAGCCCGGATCGCGCTCGCCCGGCTGGGCCAGCTGCTGACCCCAGGTCACGACCATCAGGGCCTTGTGGCTGCGGATCTTGTACTGGCCGATCATCGGCGTGACGGCGCCCAGAGGCAGACCGGTGCGGCCGTCGTAGAGAAAGCCGGAAAACTCGGCCACGCCCATGCGGTCGCGATTGGAATAGATGGACAGCTCGGGAATGGAGACGACGTTCAGGCTTTCGTTGATCGGCACCCGCATGTCGGGGATGCCGAAGACCCGGCGCATCTGCTCCAGCGACAGGGCGCCGGCGCGGACCTCGAAGATGGCGTCGGCGCTGTCGCGGTCACGGCTGATGGCGTAGCCGGCGTCCGACAGGGCGGCGCGGATGGCGCTCAGCGCATAGCGGGCGTTTTCGGCCTGGAAATAGGTCTCGTCGACGAAGACGCGCGCGCCCTGCGGGATCGGCAGGGTCAGCCCCTCGACGGCCCGGTCGGCGGCGCGGTTGACCAGCAGCATGTCGGTGGCCGTCCGCGCCGGATTGGTCTCGGTCACCGAGGCGCAACCGGCCAGGACGGTGGTCGCGGCCAGCAGGACGGTCAGACGCGCCGTCGTCAAATCACCAGGCTCCGACGTTGGGCATGGAGACCCAGGGCTCGGCCGGGGCCAGACGCTCGCCGCCCTGCAGCAGCTCGATCGAGATGCCGTCGGGCGAGCGGATGAAGGCCATGTGGCCGTCGCGCGGCGGACGGTTGATCGTCACCCCGCCGTCCATCAGGCGCTGGCAGGCGGCGTAGATGTCCTCGACCTCGAAGGCCATGTGGCCGAAGTTGCGGCCGCCCTGATAGTCCTCGGGGTCCCAGTTGAAGGTCAACTCGACCTCGGGCGATTTCTCGGCCTCGGCGCGCGCCGTGTCCTGGGGCGCGGCCAGATAGATCAGGCTGAAGCGACCGGCCTCGCTGTCCATCCGGCGCGTCTGCACCAGACCCAGCAGGTCACGATAGAAATGCAGCGACGCCTCCAGGTCCTTCACGCGGACCATGGTGTGCAGATAGCGCATGACCTCAGTGAGCCTCGGGCGGGCGGGCCGCCGGGTCCAGGTATTCGTTCTCGGGGTGCGCGTGGGCCGACAGGAC
>JALAGW010000034.1 GCA_022712235.1 Brevundimonas sp.
GTGCTGTATCAAGCCAGCCTGACCGGCGCGGACGACACGGAGGTTCTGGGCGGATGACGTCGCGCAGTTTGAAGATCGCCCTGGCCGTTTCGGTCGCCCTCAACGTCTTCGCGGCGGCGGCGGTGGGCGCCGTCTGGGTGGAGCGTGACAAGATCGAGCACCGCATCGCCGAGGCGCACAAGCCGGGCCGCAGCGAGCCGGTCTGGGATGTCATCGAGCGGATGGACCCGGCCGTGCGCGATCAGGTCAAGGCCCAGCTGCGCGCCGCCGCCATGCAGGCGCGGCCGGATTTCGAGGAGGCGCGGGCGGCGCGGCGCGAGGCCATCGCCCTGACCGGCGGCGAGACCTTTGATCCGGTGGCGGTCGCCGCCCTGCTGGAGCGCTCGCGGGCGTCCGAGGCGCGCGGCCGCTCGCGGCTGGAGACCGGGGCGGTCGAGACCCTGAACCAACTCAGCCCGGCGGACCGCAAGGCCCTGGCCCCCATCCTGTCGCGCCACCGGGCCAAGCGAGAGAAGCCGGCGGCGCCGGTCATCCCCGCCGCTCCGGCGCCGGCCGAGGCGCCCGCCCGTTCGTAGTTCTTGCTTCAGGCCGATCCGGACTCCGGCATCCGGCAAGCCGCCTCTTGGCGGCGCAGACCGGGGGGACCCAGCGGCGCCGAAGGCGATCTGTCGATCATCGTCTGCGCGGCAGGTTCGCGCTCTCTCGCGCCGCTGGGTCCCCCCGGTCCCGCTGCGCCCGCCGGAGGATGACGAAAGCGCGCTCCTACGTCCGATACGGGTCGAAAGCGTTCATCGGTTCCCGCGCTGAGAACGGCTTCAAGCGTGTTGCTCGAGTTTTCTCGACTTGATCTGGCAATAGACGGTGCGCGTGACCATGTGCGGCTTTGACCCTTCTCGTGACATTGGACATCGGCATGGACCTTCAACTCACCGGCAAGCGCGCCCTGATCTGCGGCGGCTCCAGCGGCCTGGGGCGAGCGGTGGCGACGGCTCTGGTGGCCGAGGGGGCGCATGTGGCCCTGCTGTCGCGCGATGCGGTCAAGCTGCAGGCCGTGGCCGACGAACTGAACGCAAAGGGGTCGGGCAAGGCGGTGATCGCCCCTGCCGATCTGGCCGACCATGAAGGCCTACTGAAGGCGGTGGATGTGGCCGAGGCCGCTCTGGGCGGGCCGATCCAGATTCTGCTGAACAACACCGGCGGGCCGCCGCCGTCGGGCGTGGCGGGGCTGGACCCGTCCGTCTGGCGCGATCATTTCGAGTCCATGGTGCTGTCGGTCTTCCGCCTGACCGACCGGGTGCTGCCGGGAATGCGGTCCATGGGTTGGGGGCGCATCCTTAACGTCGCCTCCATCACCGTGATCGAGCCGGTGGGAACCCTGGGCGTTTCCAATACCCTGCGCGCCTCGGTGGCGGCCTGGGCCAAGACCCTGGCGGGCGAAGTCGCGGCCAATGGCGTGACGGTCAACACCCTGTTGCCGGGGCGGATCGACACCCCGCGCATCGAACGCCTGGACGCCGCCCGCGCCGTCGCCACCGGCGTCGAGCCCGCCGAGGCCCGCGCCGAATCGGTGAAATCCATTCCGGCGGGGCGTATCGGCACGACCGAGGAGTTCGGCGCCGTCGCCGCCTTCCTGGCCAGTCCGCTGGCCGGCTATGTCACAGGTTCGCTGATCCGCGTGGACGGCGGGGCGGTCAAGGCGATCTGACCTGGGGCGGACGCCGCAGCAGGTCGCCGAAGGTGATGCGCGACTGGCCGTAGTCCAGGGTGATGCGGTCGAAGCGCATCAGGATGTCGGCCCCCAGCAACAGCGCGGGCTGTTCGCTCAGGCCCAGGACCGAAAAGGCGTGCAGATCACCGAACAGCAGGGGCGTGGCGCCCATCTCGCGGCGCGCCAGCCGCAGACTGGACACTGATCCGCTTTCGACCATCAGCGATTGGCCGATGACGCCATAGACGCGGATGGATTGGCGCGCGGCAGAGCCGACGCGGGCGTCGATGGCGCGCATCAAGGCCAGGTTGGCGATTGAATACTGGGCGCCGCTGTCGATGAAGGCGACCGTGGGCGCGCCGTCGACCTCAACCCTGGTCAGGAACAGCTGGCCGAAGCGGCCGCTGCGCACTGGCGTGATGTCGGTGCGCAGCCGGCTGGCCACGCCGACGGCGACGCCCCGGGCGATCACGTCGGGCCCAGAGGGCGCGAGCATGATCCGGCGCTGGCGCAACAGCAGCGACAGACGAAAGCGCGACAAGACGTCCAGTCCCAGCAATCCGTCGGCGCCCAGGACGTCGTAGGGAAAGACCGGCGGGGTCATCTGGGTGAAACGCCGGCCCGAGAAGTCCAGCCGGGGCAGTTGGACCGTCCGGACCACCTCCGCCGCCGTGATGCCGTGGACCAGAACAGGCGGGCCGGGCGGCAGGTTCAGCTCGGCGGCCAGGCGGTCGGACACGGCGGTGCGCTCGGCCCCCGTGTCGATGACGAACAGAGGCTTGCGCAGGCTGCCCACGTTCACCTTGACGCCCATGCGCGTCAGCAGGTTCTCCAACAGTCGGGCGGTTTCGTCGGGTTCGGGCGACGGCGAGGGCGTCGCAGGGTCTTGCGCGCCGACGAAGCCGGACAGGATGAGCGCCGCCGCGCCGCCCGCGCCCAGGGTCAGCGCCGCGCGCCGTGAAGGGTGACCGACCGATCCTGTTTCACGCAACGGCCTATCTCCGCGCCGCGATCAATCCTCACACGGAGAATAGGCGCCGTTCGCGGTCGCTGGCCAGTCAGCTTCTCGGATGGGCCTCGGCATAGGCGGCCAGCAGGCGGGCGGCGTCGACCTGGGTGTATTTCTGGGTGGTGGACAGGCTGGCGTGGCCCAGCAGCTCCTGGATGGAGCGCAGGTCGGCCCCGGCTCCCAGCAGGTGGGTGGCGAAGCTGTGGCGCAGGGCGTGGGGCGTGGCCGAGGCGGGCAGGCCGCGGCGGCCGCGCAGGCGCTGGACCGTGGCCTGGACGTGGCGGGGGCTCAAGGGGCCGCCGCGTTTGGCGCGGAACAGGGGCTGGTCGGCTTCGAGGATGAAGGGCTGCACGGCCAGATAGGCGTCCACGGCCTCGCGCACCTGGGGCAGGACCGGCGCCAGCCGCATCTTGCCGCCCTTGCCGGTGATGCGCAGAGCCTCGGCCAGGGGGGCGTCGGATCGTTTCAGCGACAGGGCCTCCGAGATGCGTAATCCGCAGCCGTAGAGCAGGGTCAGGACGGCGCGGTCGCGCGCGGCCTCCCACGGCTCCATGTCGGGGTCGGCCTCGGGTTCGTGCAGCAGGCCCCTGGCCTGATCCTCGGTGACGGGGCGAGGCAGGGACGGCTTGACGCGCGGGCCGCGCACCAGGGCCAGTTGCGGCGCGGGCGTGTCGCAGCGTCGGTCGAGGAAGGCGTGGAAACCCCGGATGGCGGCCAGGGTCTGGCTGAGCGAGCGGGCGTTCAGGGGGCGGTCGCCGCTGCGGCGCTCGGCCAGGTGGGCGCGGACCTCGGCGGCGGTGACGGCGCCGAGGTCAGCCAGCGACTGCGGCCCGCCGCGATGGCGTTCGAGGAAGGCGACGTAGAGCCGCCCGATGTGGCCATAGGCTTCAAGCGTGCGCGGCGAAAGGCGACGCTCGTGCGCCAGATGCTCGAGCCAGGCCAGCAGCGCCTGATCGGCGGTTAGCCCTGATTTCAGGCTTGCGTCGGCCATCGCTCGGCCATGCGTTCGACCACGCGAGTGATGAAAGCCACCAGTTCGCAGCCCATGGCCGGGGTGAAGCCGTCGTCCTCGTGCGAGCCGAAGGCGCACAGGGCCGGGCGGGCGCCGTCCGAACCGGGCAGGTTCAGGCTCATGCGCACCAGGGCCACCGACTTCACCTCGCCCTCGGCGGGGCCGAACAGGTCCAGTCCGGTGAAGTTGGGACCGAGCCATTCCAGCCCGTCGTCGCCCAGCAGGGCGTCGACGCGGCCCGGCTCCAGCGCCTTCCAGCCGAAGGGCACGATGCCGGGTTTCTCAAGGGCGATGGCGCCGCCGGCCAGACCGAAACGAGCCTGGGCCGTGGCGTCCAGCTGACGCGACAGCTCGGCGTGGGTGGTCGCCTCCATCAGGTCCAGGGCCGAGACGTGGGTCTGGGTCTGGGCGGCGAAGTTGGCGCGGGCGATCTCTTCGATCTGCTTGCGGGCGCCGGCCTCGCGCTGGACCACGGCTTCCAGCCGGGTCAGGGCCGCGCGGCCGAAGTCGACCACGTTGCGGCCGGTGGCGCGCAGGCCCAGTTCTTCCAGAAGGGTGCGGTCGTCCAGCAGGCGATCCGGGTGGGCGTTCAGCCAGGCCCGCACCTCGGGCCAGTGAAGGCCCTCGGCGGAATCGGAAGAGAGGTCCAGGGAAGTGCTCAAATGGACCTCTTTCCGGTCGGCGTTACAGGATGGACTGACCGGTCTTGCCCCAGTCGGCCAAAAACGCATCAAGCCCCTTGTCGGTTAACGGGTGCTTGACCAGGGCCTTGAAAGTGTCGGCCGGCAGGGTGGCGGCGTCGGCGCCGGCGATGGCGGCGGCGGTGACGTGGTCAGGGTTGCGCAAGGATGCGGCCAGGATCTCGGTGTCGAAATCATGGATGTCGTACAGGGCGCGGATTTCCTCCAGCAGGCCCACGCCGTCGGCGCCGACGTCTTCCAGACGACCGACGAAGGGCGAGATGAAGGTGGCGCCCGCCTTGGCGGCCAGCATGGCCTGGGCCGCCGAGAAGCAGAGGGTGACGTTGGTCTTGATCCCCTTGTCGGCGAAGGCCCGCGTGGCGCGCAGGCCGTCCCAGGTCAGGGGCAGCTTGACGACCACGTTCGGAGCGATGGCGGCCAGCTTGTCGCCCTCCTTGACCATGGTCTCGAAATCGGTGGCCACGGCCTCGGCCGAGATCGGCCCCTCGACCAGGGCGCAGATTTCGGCGATGACCTCGGCGATGTTGCGACCCGACTTGGCGATCAGGCTAGGATTGGTGGTGACGCCGTCCACCATCCCGGTGGGCAGCATGTCCTTGATGACGGCGACGTCGGCGGTGTCGAGAAAGAGTTTCATGAGACGAGGTTTTAGCGCCGAGATGGCTGAAGGGCGAGCCCAATCCTCCCCCGCAAGCGCAGCGCGGCGGGGGAGGGGGACCGCGAAGCGGTGGAGGGGGCGA
>JALAGW010000307.1 GCA_022712235.1 Brevundimonas sp.
CATCTCCAAGCTGGCCCGGGTGGTGCGCGGCTTCGCCCGCCGCCTGCAGATCCAGGAAAAGATGACCTCGGACATCGCCCACGCCATCCATGACGTCCTGCGTCCCCACGGCGTCGGCGTGGTCATCGAGGCCGAGCACAGCTGCATGACCATGCGCGGCGTCGACGTCCCCGGCGCCAGCCTGTCGACCAGCTGCCTGCTGGGCGTCGTCCGCGAAGACCCCCGGACGCGCGAGGAGTTCCTGCGCCTCGTCCGGGGCTGATCCTCACGCCCTAGCTTCTGATGAAGACCAGCAGGTCGGCGTTGATGACGTCGGCGTGGGTGGTGCACATGCCGTGCGGCAGGCCGGGATGGATCTTCAGCGTCCCGTTCTTCAGCAGGGGCGCTGACAAGCGCGCCGAGTCGTCGATCGGCACGATCTGATCGTCGTCACCGTGCAGGACCAGGGTCGGCACGGTGATGGCCTTCAGGTCCTCGGTGAAGTCGGTCTCGGAAAAGGCCTTGATGCAGTCGTAGTGGGCCTTGGCCCCGCCCTGCATGCCCTGACGCCACCAGTTGTCGATGACGCCTTGGGACACCTCCGCGCCGTCCCGGTTGAAGCCGTAGAAGGGACCGGACGGCACGTCGCGATAGAACTGGGCCCGGTTGGCCGCCAGGGCCGCGCGGAAGCCATCGAACACCTCTAGCGGCAGGCCGCCGGGATTGGCCTCGGTCTTCAGCATCAGCGGCGGCACGGCCCCGATCAGCACCGCCCTGGCCACGCGGCCGTTCGGCTCGCCGTGGCGGGCGACGTAGCGCGCCACCTCGCCTCCGCCGGTCGAGTGGCCGATGTGGACGGCGTCGCGCAGGTCCAGATGCGTGGCCAGGGCCGCCACGTCGGCGGCGTAGGTGTCCATCTCATTGCCCTCGGCCGTCTGGGTCGAGCGGCCGTGCCCGCGCCGGTCATGGGCGATGACGCGATAGCCCTGCGCAAGGAAGAACAGCATCTGGGCGTCCCAGTCGTCCGCGCTCAGCGGCCAGCCGTGATGGAAGACGAGCGGCTGCCCCGTCCCCCAGTCCTTGTAGAAGATCTCGGTCCCGTCGTCGGTCGTGATGAAAGGCATGGTTCAGCATCCTGTGGCCATGGGCCCGCGGGCCCGTCGGAAGGGAGCACGCACGCGCCTGCGCCACGAACGAAGACCGTGCGCCAGGTCGGGAACTGGAACTGAAGGGGCCGGGAAGGTCGCCCCGTGTCGCAGCCTAACATGGCCGGAGCCTCGCCGCGCCCAAGCCGCTGATCACGAATCCGCGCGGCCCCCTTCTTGCGTTGTCCCGTCTGAAGGGAGCCATCGCCATGGGCTGGACTGCGTTTTCGTCTCATAATGAGCCGCCGCCGATCATGCGCGGCGGGTGGCTGGACGCGCTGCGCTTCATCGTGGCCTCGCTGATCATCCTGCACCATTTCCAGGCCTCGGCCCCCGTGGAACTGGCCGAGGCGGTGCATCCGGTGTTCGAGCGGGGCGGCTTCCTGCTGACCAACTTCTTCCTGATCGACAGCGGCTATGTGCTGATGCGGGTTTACGCCTCATCGGTCGCAAGCGGGCGGATGTCGAAGACCGACTTCTTCCTGAAGCGCTCGCTGCGGGTGTTTCCGGCCCATCTGATCATGCTGGGTCTGCTGGTGGCCATGGTGCTGCTGGGCACGGCCATCGGCCTGCCGCCGACCCATCCCGAGTGGTTCGCCTGGGACCAACTGCCGGCCCAGGTCCTGCTGGTCCAGTCGTTCGGCGTGCACGGCGGACTGGGCTGGAACGCCCCCAGCTGGTCGATCTCGGCCCTGCTGGGCTGTTACCTGGCCTTCCCCTGGGTGCTGCGCGGGCTGACGCGGGTCGGGCCGTGGATGGCGCTGGGGCTGGTGGTCATCGGCTATCTGGCGGCCAATGAGCTGTGCTGGGCCATCCTGAAATATCCCGTCTATCAGATGCCGCTGGCGCTCGGCATCTGGCGCGCCCTGCCCCTGTTCGTCCTGGGCATGGGGCTGGCCTGGTTCGCGCAGGGCGTCTGGATCAACCCGCGCCTGGCCGGCTGGGCCCTGCTGCTGGCCTCGGTGGCGCTGGCGGTCGTGCAGTATTTCGACAAGCACGCCCTGATCTCGCTGACCCTGATCTCCATCATCATCCTGGCGGCGGGCGCCGTGCCGGTGACCCGGCCGTCGAAGCTGGTGGAGCAGGCGGCGGTGGTCTCCTTCGCCATGTTCATCTCGAACGAGGTGGTCCGCATCGGCTGGTTCGGCCTGGCCGAGGTCACGGCGAACAAGCTCAACCTGGGCGAGGCCGCGCGCTGGGCCCTGTGGGTCATGGGGGTCGGCGCGGCCTTCGTCTTCGCCTTCCTGTTCCACTACGGCGTCGACAATCCGATCCAGAAGCGCATCCGCGCCTGGCTGAAGAAGCGCGGTCACGCCCGCGTCGAGATCAAGGAGCCGGTGGTCTCGCTGGAGGGCTGAAGTTGATCCTCCCTTGTCGCGAAGCGACGGGGGAGGATCGCGCATTTCACCCCGTCGCGCCCACCAGATGCAGGATATTGCCGTCGGGGTCCTTGAACCAGGCCAGACGCATCGAGCCGCAGACATGGATGTCGCCCTGACGCCCCATGTCGTCATAGTGCTCGAACGCCACGCCCTTGGCCTTCAGCCCCGCAACGATGTCGTCCAGTTCGACGCCGACGTCCCAGGTCACGGCGTTGGCCTGATTGGTGCCGGCGAAGTCGGATTTATAGACCGTCAGCCAGGTCGAACCGGTGCGATAGCCCAGCACGCCGTCATTGGAGGTGTCGGCCAGATTCAGCTCCAGCACGTCGGAATAGAAGGCCTTGGCGCGATCCAGATCCTTCACCGCCACGATGGCCGAGGAGTTCTTGTTCTTGAGCATGGGGTCTCTCCCTGTTCAGGAGAGAACCGCTGAGGGCGGGGGTTCGATCCACGCGCCTCTCCCGCCGTCACCCCGGACGCCCCGCAGGAGCGATACGGGGCCCAGACGTTTCAGCAAAAACTGGAGATGACCACGGAGGCACAACCGCCTGGGTCCCGGGTTCCGCTGCGCGGCCCCGGGATGACGGAAGGACGAACCCTCAGATCGGCATCCGCATGATTTCCTGATAGGCGGAGATGACCTGGTCGCGGACGGCCATGACGGTTTCCAGCGAGGCTTCGGCCGAGGAGACGGCGGTGACGACGTCGATCAGGCTGCC
Source organism: Brevundimonas sp. (assembly GCA_022712235.1). Lineage (GTDB taxonomy): Bacteria > Pseudomonadota > Alphaproteobacteria > Caulobacterales > Caulobacteraceae > Brevundimonas. The sequence goes on from JALAGW010000307.1 coordinate 3,226, forward strand.
CTGACCCTGGACCATCTGGCTCATCTGGGTTTCGGCGCCGCGCGTCTGTTGCGCCGTCTGGGTCATGACGTTCTGCAGCAGTTCCGAGAAACCCGGACCCTGGGCCGCCGAGGCCGCGCCGGGCGGCGTCGCGGTGGGCATGGCCCCGCCCTGAACGGCTGCATAGGCCCTGGCCGCCATCATGGGATTCATGGGCTAGCCCTTACTTCTTGATGATGTCGAGGGTGCGGGCTTCCATGTTCCGCGCCGTCTCGATGACGTTCAGGTTGGCTTCGTAGGCGCGCTGCGCCTCGCGCATGTCCATGGCCTCGACCAGGGTGTCGACGTTGGGGCGCTGGACATAGCCCTCGGCGTTGGCCGCCGGGTGCGAGGGGTCGTATTCCATGCGGAAGGGGCTCTGGTCCGGGCGGACCTCGGCCAGGACCACGCCGGTGGCGCCGTCGACCTTGCGCGCCTGGAAGACCGGGGTCTGGCGACGATAGGGCTCGCCGCCCTCGACCGTGGCCGTCGACTGGGCGTTGGCGATGTTCTCGGCGATGATGCGCATGCGCGACTGCTGCGCCTTCAGGGCGCCGGCGGCGACGCCCATGGCGGTGTTGCGCGGGGTGACGGGACGGCCGTTGACGGGATCAGGCATGGATCAGTCTCCCTCAGACGCCGGGCTTCTTGGCGGCCATGCGGATCATCTGCATGGACTTCTGGTAGAAGCCGATGGCCGCGTCATAGGCCATGCGGCTCTCGGCCATCTTGAGCATCTGCTCCTCGACCACGACCGAGTTGCCGTCCAGCGTGGTCTCCGAATCCGGCGCGTTCAGCGACTCGAACCGCGCGGTCTGCCCCGCGGGCGTGATGTGACGGGCGTTGGTGGCGACCATTCGCAAGCCGCCGCCGGCGCGCATCGCCTCGGCGAAGTCGGTCGGCGCCTTCAGGTCGCGGGCCATGAAGCCGGGCGTGTCGGAGTTGGCGACGTTCTGGGCGATCACGCGCTGACGATCGTCGAGCCATCCGAGACGGCCCTTGATCTGGTTCAGCAGCGGAATGTCGGTGACGGACACGAGGGACCCTCGAACGATGGACCGGCAGAATTTGCCGCCTGCATGGTTAATATTCCGTGTTTCTAAACGCGGCGTTAACCACGAACCGCGAAACGTGCGGGCGAAGCGGCGCGTCTGTGAGCGCCGCATCCCGCGCCTTGGGGGCCTCGAATCCGCATGAATTTCCTCGACCTGTTCCGGGCGGTGTTCGGCCTGGCGATCACCCTGGGCCTGATCGGTCTGGCCGCCTGGGTTGCGCGTCGCTATGCGCCCCAGGTGCTGGCCAAGCTTCAGGCGGAACGCGGCGCGCGCCGGTTGCAGGTGATCGAAACCCTGGTGCTGGACCCCGCCCGGCGTCTGGTCCTGGTGCGGGTCGACGCCGAGGAGCGGCTGATCCTGCTGGGCGAAGGGCGCGAACTGATCGAACCGCGCCAGACGGGGGATGCGAAATGAGCCGGCATGACGCCCAGAAAAATGAAGCCCTCCCCCTCGAGGGGGGAGGGTTGG
>JALAGW010000308.1 GCA_022712235.1 Brevundimonas sp.
CCCCGCTCCTCTTGGCCTCCCGCTGGGTCTCCCCCGCCGCCCCCCCCTCCCCCCCCGCCCCCCCCCCGCCCCCCCCCCCCCGGCGCCACGTCTCCGGGTCGCACCACCGGTCCCGTCTCGCCGATTTACGGCTTGCCGCATGCAGTTCCTGGTTCCCGCCGTCCCGCGTCCTCAGGCGATCCCGGCCCCGCCGGTCACGCCCCAGACCTCTCCAGTGACGAAGCTGGCTTCCTGGGAGGCCAGCAGGACATAAATCGGAGCGATCTCCACAGGCTGCCCCGGCCGGCCGAAGGCGCTGTGGGCGCCGAACTGCTCGACCTTCTCCTGGGGCTGGCCGCCGCTGGGTTGAAGCACGGTCCAGAAGGGTCCCGGCGCGACGGCGTTCACACGCACGCCCTTTTCGATCATCTGCCTGGCCAGGGCCTTGGTGTAGGCGACGATCCCCGCCTTTGTCGTGGCGTAGTCCAGGAGGATGTCCGAGGGCTCATAGGCCTGGATCGAGGCGGTGGTGATGATGGATGCGCCTGGCGGCAGATGGGGTTCGGCGGCCTTGCAGAGCCAGTGAAGCGCGTAGAGGTTGGTCTTCAGCGTCGCATCGAAATCCTCGGTAGAGACCTCGGACACCGCCTCCCGGAACTGCTGGTGGCCGGCGTTGACGACCAGGATGTCCAGGCCGCCGAAAACCTCCGCCACCCGCGCGACCATGGCCGCATTCCACGCTTCGTCCCTGACGTCTCCGGGCAGGGCCAGAGCCTTGACCCCCGCCTTCTCGATAAGGGCGATCACCTCGCGGGCGTCGGCCTCCTCCGACGGCAGATAGCCAATGGCCACGTCGGCGCCTTCGCGTGCAAAGGCGATGGCGGTCGCCCGGCCGATGCCGGAATCTCCGCCCGTGATCAGGGCCCGGCGTCCTTTCAGACGGCCATGTCCGACATAGCTGTCCTCGCCATGGTCGGGCCGCGGGATCATCCGGCCGGCCAGGCCGGGTTCGGCCTGGGGCTGACGTGGAAAGGGCGGTCGCGGATACTGGTTGCGCGGATCCTGCATTGAGACGCGATCAGGCATGGGTCATCCTTGGAAGGCGCGCGGCCCTCATGAGGCGCGCTGGGGGCATGCCGAACTAATGTCCCGCCCGCATGGCCCGTTCCTCTGTCGCGAAGGCGACGCTGGCTCGAGCTCTCCTTGCTGGAGATGATCCTCCTTGATCCTTCGCCAGAGCTCCGGCCCATGGCGCCCTTTACGGTCTCAGGCGTTGAGCAGCTTCACCGGAGGCGACCTTGATCGACAGTCCTGACAAACCCGTCCTTCAAACCCTGGGATCGACTGCGGCTTCCCTATGGAATGCGGCGAAGTCCAGGGCGGCCGACCTGAAGACCCATGTCGTCACCCGGGACCCGGCATGGCGCGCGCTTCGGCGCCCGGGAAAGCCGGAGGTGATCTCTGCCGCGATCACCCTGGGCCTGGTCGTTGGCTTTCTGGTGTTTCTGGCGCTGTTCGACTGGAACTGGCTGCGCGGGCCTATCGGTCGGGCCGCATCCGCCTCCACCGGACGCGAGGTCGTGCTGAACGGCGACCTGGATGTCAGGCTGTTGAGCTGGACCCCGTCGGCCACGGTGCGCGGCCTGAGCGTCGGCGGCCCCGCCTGGGCGAGGGATGGAAACACGGCCGAGGTTGAACAGCTGGACGTCTCGGTCTGGCTTCGACGGCTTTTTCTGGGCCAGGTGGAGGTGTCCTCTCTGGTGATGACCCGGCCGGCGGTTCATCTGATCGTGGACAAGGAAGGCCGCCGCAGCTGGGACCTGCATCCCGATCGGCCCGACGACGGTCGCGGGGCGAAGCTGCCGGTCATCCAGCGCCTGGCCATCAGGGACGGCCGCCTGAGGCTCGACGAACAGCGGCGGGGCATGAAGCTGGACGCCCTGATCACCGCGCGCGAGGCGCGGTCCCCCGAGGACGGCGAAAGCGGCTTCCTGCTTGACGGCAAGGGGACGATGAACGGCGCCCCGCTGACGCTTCGCATCACAGGCGGCCCCTTCATCAATATCCGCCGCGACCGGCCCTACGCCTTCACCGCTGATCTGGCGGGAGCGGGCTCCAGGCTGAAGGCGGAGGGCGCCGTCACCCGCCCCTTCGATCTCGGTCGGTTCAATGCGGTGCTGGAGCTTGAGGGAGAAGACCTGGCCGACCTCTATCTCCTCACCGGGATCACCACGCCGAACACCCCTCCCTACAGACTGAGCGGCGATCTGAGCCGCGACGGGGCCCTGTTCCGCTTCACCGGGTTCAGCGGCCGGGTCGGATCGTCCGACCTCTCGGGATCCCTGGAGGTGAACAAGGTCGGCGGACGCCGTCGCGTCGACGCAAAGCTGACGTCGCGCGCCCTGGACATCGACGACCTCGCCGCCGTTCTGGGCGCCCGGCCGCGGGTCACAGGCGGAGGAACCGTGGCGACCTCGGGCGCGCCCGGCAAGCTCTTGCCGGATGCGCCGCTGCAGACTGAGCGGCTTCGCGCCATGGACGGCGCCCTGTCCTATCGCGCCGGTTCGGTGAGAGCCAACGCCTTCGATATTCGCCAGGTCAGCCTCGGCGCCGACCTGAAGGACGGAATTCTGACCCTTGATCCGGTCGCCTTCACCTTCAATCGCGGCGAGCTCAACGGTACGGCCCGCATCGACGCGGCCACGCCCTACAGCGCCGTCGACTTCCGCCTGAGCGGCTATCCGCTGGAATCGATCGTGCCCGCCCGCGGCGGGACGCCGACGGTGACAGGGCGGGCCCTTGGCCGGGCGAAGCTTGAGGGGCCCGGCGCCTCCATCCACGACCTGGCGGCCAACTCCAAGGGAACCATCAGCCTGGTCGTGCCTCAGGGACAGATGCGATCGGCCTTCGCCGAACTCCTGGGCATCAATGTCGGCGCGGGTCTTCGCAAGCTGCTTTCCGGGGACCAGTCCACGTCCGGCATTCGCTGCGCCGTTGCGGATTTCAAGGTGGCCGGCGGCGTCGCCTCCTCACGCACCCTTGTGATCGACACGGACGTGGTCCTGGCCCAGGGCTCGGGAACCATCGACCTCGGCGCCGAGACAATGAACCTCAAGATCGACGGCGAGACCAAGAAGCCTCGTTTGCTGCGGGTTTGGGCGCCGATCACGATCAGGGGTCCCCTCGCCTCCCCGCGCCTGGGCGTCGACGCCTCGGCCGTGGCGACGCAGGGCGGGCTGGTCGGCGCCCTGGCCGCCCTGGTCAGCCCCGTCGCCGGCCTCCTGGGTTTCATCGACCCTGGCCTGGCTGAAGACGCCGACTGCGGCTCCCTGATCGCCTCGGCCCGCTGAACGCGACAGGGCCGCGCCGCGGCGGGCCTCGGCAGGGAATTCAGTCCGGCGCAGGTCAGGGGCGGAACGCTGCGCCTCCGCCATCGGTTCGCACCGGACACCACCTTGAAGCAATCTCATGGCCTCAAAAGCAGAACCGTCCTCCGAACGGGATGTCGTCATCGTCGGCGCCGGGCCGGCAGGCCTGACGGCGGCCCTCTATCTGGCGCGATATCGTCGAGAGCCCCTTGTGCTGCATGACGGCAAGAGCCGCGCCCTTCGCATTCCCCTCACCCATAACGCCCCCGGCTTCCCTGAAGGAATCGGCGGACCGGATCTGATCGCACGCATGACGCGCCATGCCGTACAGTACGGCGCGGAACTGGAAGAGGCCGAGGTGGTCGCGATCGAGCCCGCGCCCGAAGGCTTTCTCTTCCGTCTCGGGAACGGTTCGACGCGCCTGGGCCGCGCCGTCATCCTTGCGACGGGAGTAGAACTCAATCAGGTCGATCTGCCCGAAGCCGTTCACGAGGCGGCGATCCGCGCGGGAGTGCTGCGCTACTGCCCCGTCTGCGACGGATATGAACACACGGAGAAACGGATAGGGGTGATCGGTTGCGACACCAATGGAGCGGCGGAAGCCCTTTTCCTGCGGCGGTATTCCCGCGACGTCACCCTGATGCCGCTCAACCGCCCCGAACTCTCGCCCGCCGAGGCCCTGGATCTGGCCTCGGCGGGGGTCCGGCTGGAAGCAGGCGCGCTTCTCGCTCTTGAGCCAGCCGCCGACCACATCGCCGTCCATCTCGACAGCGCGGCGTCGCTGGCGTTCGACGTCGTCTATCCGGCCCTGGGCTGCCGGCCGCGTTCGGAGTTGGCGCGGCGACTCGGCCTCAGCCTCACTGCGGGCGGCTGCGTGACGCCCGACTCGGTCTTCGACAGTCGGATCGCGGGCGTCTTCGCCGCTGGAGACCTCGTGGAAGGCCTGGATCAGATCAGCGTCGCCATGGGCCACGGCGCCGTGGCGGCCACCAGGGCGCACAACTGGCTGCGCGAGCAGGAGCACGCCACGCTCCGGAGCAAGAGCCGGACCTGACTCTGCATGGCCTGCTTCTCCAGGCCGAGGCGGCGCCGGCCGCATCCGCCCTCGAACGGGGAACGGCGGATGACGCCTGACGTTGCAGCCCTATGAGCGAACTCGTCGCCAACATCGTCGGCTCGGCGGCCGCCGTCTGCTCCATCACCAGTTTTGCGCCCCAGGGCCTCAAGATCTGGAAAGAGAAGGACGCCTCGGCCGTAAGCCTGAAGACCTACGGACTGACCGTCACCTGCTTCATCCTCTGGGTGATCTACGGCGTCATGACAGAGGCATGGCCGGTGACGATCGCGAACGCCTTCGCCCTGGCGATGGCGTCGGGCGTGCTCGTCATGAAGTGGCGCTTCAGGGACAAAGGTCCGCGCGCCGCACAATCCTAGAGCTCACAGTCGCAGCAGAGCCGGTCGGCCCCGAGGGCGCGCGCCGCCAGGCTTGGGCCGCCCGGACGGGATGAGCCGTCTTATGCGCTGCGGACGACCAGCCTCCGCCGCGCCCCATCCGGATGAGACGCCTATGCGACACAAGGTCTCCTGGAGCATGGATCGAAGGAATAATTTTCAGGCCGCCCTGCCGTGCGAATGCGCCAACGGTCCGGGCGGCGCGCGGCGCCGGCCGGACCGTCAAGCTCGGTCAGACGAGCCCGCCAGACCGGCGCTTCTCCGGTAAAGCCGCTAACGCCGAGCGAAGAAGCAGCCCGGCTGAAGGCCAGAGCCTAGCGGTTGCGTTGCGGCCCGTCGCCCAGGCGCCTGACCGGAACTCGCGTCAGCAGGGCCGATTTGCTCCCTGTCCCCCTTCGACAGGAGCCGTCATGCAGACGCCGGAAGAAAACGCCGCCTCCTCAACATCAGCAAAGCCTCCGCCGACAGAGGCCGCCGCCCCGGCCTCCCCTGGCGCGGTGAAGACCGACAAGGGCGCGAAGGCGGCCTCCGATCAGGCCGGAAAGCCCGCCCAGCCGGCGGCGGCCGGAAGCCAGGCAAGTCAGACGTCCAGGGCCGGGAAGTCGTCCGATCCCGCCGCTGCCTCGGGCGCAGACGCCGTCGACCTGCTCAAGGCCGACCACCGCCGGGTGGAGACTCTGTTCGCGGAGTTCGAGTCCGCCTCCGACCAGCGCAAGGCTGCGATCATTCGCGAGGCCTGCACCGAGCTGACGCTCCACACCCTCCTCGAGGAAGAGATCTTCTACCCCGCATGTCGCGAGGCCGACGGCCAGGAGACCGAAGAGGCGCTGGACGAGGCCCAGGTCGAGCATGACTGCGCCAAGCTGCTGATCATCGAGTTGCTCGCAAGCAGCCCGGACGATCCGCTCCAGGAGGCCAGATTCAAGGTCCTCGCGGAGCAGATCAAACACCACGTCGCCGAGGAGGAGGCCCCCCGGACGGGCGTCTTCGCCAAGGCGAAGGCAGCCGGCGTCGACACCGCCGCGCTGGGCCGCCGTCTTCTGGACCGGAAGCGGCGGCTGTCGAAAGAGGTCGACAGGCTGCGCCCGTCGCACCTCGTGTCGTTTCACAAACTGCAAGGCGAATATCGCCCAACCCAGGAGTATGGCATGCCCAGAAATCAAGGTCCGGAACGAGACGAACGCGGCCGTTTCACCAGCGATGACGACGACGATCGTCGCCGCGGATCCTATTCGCGATCGCGCGACGATGATCGCCGTGACGACAACGACCGCGGCGGCCGGGGCCGCGGCGGCTGGTTCGGGGATTCCGAGGGCCATTCCATGGCCGCGCGCAGCCGGGGCGAGGGACGCAGCTTCCGCGATGATGACGATGACGATGGCGACGGCCGCGGCTGGTACGGGGACTCCCGCGGTCATGCCCAGGCCGCCCGGCGCGGCTGGGACGAGCGCCGGTCCACGCGCGGCGATGACGACCGCGATCGGGACGATCGGGGCCGCTTCATGAGCGATGACGATCGAGGTTCGAACGGCGGCGGCGGCGGGCGCGGACGCAGCTCCTCCTCTGACCGCGAGCGCGACGACCAGGGCCGTTTCATGAGCGATGACGACCGTTCGGGACGCGGCGGCGGCCGCGGCGGCAGCTCCTCTTCGAACCGCGAACGCGACGACCAGGGTCGCTTCATGAGCGACGACGACCGTTCGGGACGCGGCGGAGGGCGCGGACGCAGCTCCTCTTCGGACCGCGACCGCGACGACCAGGGCCGCTTCATGAGCGACGACGCCCGTTCGGGCCGCGGCGGCGGGCTCGGCGGCGGCA
>JALAGW010000309.1 GCA_022712235.1 Brevundimonas sp.
GGACGACGGCGAAACGGGGGCAGGGGCCGGCCGGGCGGCGGCCGGGGGCGCGCCGTTCAACAGCCGCGTCAGTTCCTCGGCGCTCTGACTCTGGTTCGAGGACTGGGCATGGGCCGCCAGAGGCGCGACGCTCATCAGGACGGAGGCGAGAAGCACGGTTTTCATGCCGTAACCTTGGCCCCCGCGCCGCCTGACGGTCAAGCCGCCGCCAGCTCGACCCAGAAGGTCGCCCCCTGCCCCGGCGCCGAGATCACGCCGATCTCGCCGCCCTGAAGCTCGGTCAGGCGCTTGGCCAGGGCCAGGCCGATGCCATGCCCCTCGATGGCCGAACGCTCCAGCCCCAGCCGGTTGAACGGCTCGAACAGTTGCGCCTGCTTCTCCAGCGTCAGGCCAGGACCGAAGTCGATCACCTCGATCCGCACCCGATCATCGACCCAGGCCGCCTTCAGCAGCACCCGTCCCCCGACGGCGCCGTATTTCACCGCATTCCCGGCCAGATTGCCGATCACCTGGGCCAGACGCTGCGAATCCGCCTGCGCGATCAGGGCGTCGCCCTCGACCAGCACCTCGATGCTCAGTCCCCGCGTTTCAGGCTTCAGAACCAGGGCGCGGCGCACATCTTCCAACAGGCCCGCGACATCGGTCGGGCGCAGTTCGACCTTGACCGCCCCGGACTCGGCGCGCGCCACGTCCAGCAGGTCATGGGCCAGGGTCTCGACCTGACGCGCCGTCTTGACCAGCATCTGGGCCATCTCGACCTGCTCGGCCGAGGTCGCGCCCAATTGGCCGCCGGCCCACAGTTCGCCAATGCCGATGATGCCGCCCACCGGGCTCTTGATCTCATGGGCGACGTTGGCCAGCAGCCGCGACTTGGCCGCCGAGGCCCGTTCGGCCCGCTCGCGTCCGGCGCGCGCGCGCTCGGCCAGGCGATCACGCTCTTCCAGCAGAGCCGCCACCATCAGGATCGGCATATAGCCCAGCAGCACCAGCAACTGGGCCAACAGCGCCCGGTTTTCGGCGTCGAACGAATGATAAGGACCATGCCCCGCCATGGTCCCGCCGATGGCCATGACCGTCACCACGACCAGGGCGGAGGCGATGCCCGCCACCCGGAACCGCACCGCCATCATCAGCAGCAAGGGCATCAGCAGGAAGCCGTAGGGCAAGCTCAGATGCGAAAAGATAGCGTAACAGGCCGCGCCGATCAGTCCCAGCAGGACAGCGCCCTCAGCCAATCGCGCCGGTTGCCGGACGATCGACAGATGACGCCGCTGCAGCACCAGACCAAAGGCGCCGATCACCGCAAACCCCAGGGCGTGACCGCACCACCAGATCCTCAATCCGTCCAGAATGTCGGCGCCGACCAGGGCGTCCAGCGCCACGGCGCTGATGACGGCGCTCGGCAGGGGGGCGACGGCGCAAACCCCGAGGAACCGCGCAAGCCCCTCGACCGAGGTGACGCTCAGTCCCGGAACGAAGCGTCGCACCAGAACGACCGCCAGACCGATCTCCAGCAGGTTCATCGCCGTGAACAGGACCGACAGCAGGGGGCCGTTGCCGACCAGGAACTCGCCCGCCAGCACGCCCATGGTCACCAGGGCGCCGAAACCCAGGTCATAGGTCAGGCCTCGCCCGCCCTTGAGCCAGACCGCCAAGGCCAGACCGCCCGCGCCCCACAGGGCGGCGACCAGGCCGTTGGTCCGCGCAAAGCTGATGGCCAGCACGACCAGGACGGTCATCCCGACAGCGGTCAGGATGGGCGCCCAGGGTTGTCGGAAGAAGGCCGCGTTGGTCCCAGGCATGGGCAAGACGTCGCCGGCGACCGCTGCGTCGAAAAGGGGTTCAGGTCTGTCGAGCGCACGGCTCATGGTCATGATCAGGTCCGATGTACGCGACTACCGCCCCATCCTGCCGGACCTTCCTAAACATCCTCTGAAGTCAGAAGGCGCTTTCAAGGACGGCGTTGAACGCCCGAACCGCCGCCGCAGGCCCCTCGGGATGGTTCCAGACGCCCGCGCTGACGGCCACGAAATCCGCCCCCGCCGCGGCCACCTGAGCCGCGTTCTCGACCGTTATGCCGCCGATGGCGACACAGGGCGTCTCCATGGTTTCCTGCCAGATGGTCAACTCGATCAGTTCGGGCCGATGGGTGGTTTCCTTGGTGTCGGTCGGGAAGAAGGCGCCGAAGGCGACGTAGTCCGCCCCCGCCTCGGCCGCCTCCATCGCCAGGTGACGGCTGTCATGGCAGGTGGCGCCGATCATGGCGTCCGGCCCCATGATGCGGCGCGCCTCGGCGACCGGCGCATCATCTTGGCCGACATGGACGCCGTCGCAGCCGGTCGCCTTGGCCAGATCGGGTCGATCATTGAGGATCACCGCCACGTCGTGCGCCTGGGCGATCGGCGCCAGCCGCGCCACGGCGGCCTTGACCTGTTCGTCAGAAGCGTCTTTGAGCCGGATCTGCAGGGCGGCGACCGGCCCCGCCGACAGGGCCTGCTCCAGCAGGCCGGCGAAGGCCTCCAGATCATCAATCGCCGGCGGCGAGATTAGATACAGCTGACAGGGCGGACGGGGCGGTGTTGCAGGTTGACGAGCCATGCCCTGCCCTGCCCGTCCCCGCGCCGGGCGTCAATGTCGCAACCCCATGCGAACGATTTGCACTCGCCTTAATAAATGCTATAGCGAGCTATTCTCAGTAACTGCTTCGGGGCTTGCCGCCTTGTACGTCTGCAACTGTAACGGCCTTCGCCAGCGCGACGTCGCTCAAGCCATCGAAGCCGGCGCGACCCGTCCCAAGGATATTTTCGCGTCCAATCAATGCGCTCCGCAATGCGCCAAGTGCGTCTGTGAAATGCGCCAGATGATTCAGGACACCCAGGCCGCCTTCGCCGTCGCGGCCGAGTAAGACGCCCAGCTGAAAGTCGATTTCACTCGCATTATCAATGCAGTGATAAGAACTCGCAAATGATCCACGGCCTTTAAGCCGTGCTATGAAAGTCGTCACGGGCGGTCTGAGAACCGCGACGTCATGACGACGTCGTCCAGCGCCGCCGCATCAAGAGGACGACGACCATGAAGGGCGATCCGGCGATCATCCGCACCCTCAACGCGGTGCTGACCAACGAGCTGACGGCGGTCAACCAGTACTTCCTGCACGCCCGCATGTTCGAAAGCTGGGGCCTCAGCCACCTCGGCAACGTCATCTACGAAGAATCGATCGGCGAGATGAAACACGCCGACATGCTGATCAAGCGCATCCTCTTCCTCGACGGCCTGCCCAACCTGCAGGACCTGCACAAGCTGAAGGTCGGCGAAGACCCGATCGAATGCCTGGGCGCCGACCTGAAGCTGGAGATCGACAGCCGCGCCACGACCCGCGACGCCGTCACCCAGTGCGAGGCCGCGCACGACTACGTCAGCCGCGACCTGCTGATGAAGATCTTGGCCGACACCGAGGAGCACGTCGACTTCCTGGAAAACCAGCACAAGCTGATCGAGCTGCTGGGCGCCCAGAACTACCTCCAGTCCGCCATGAGCGAGATCAAGACCGACGGCGCCGCCACCGGCAACTGACGCCCATCAAGACGCCGGGCGCGGAACGAGTTTCCACGCCCGGCCATTCCGGTCTCATGACCAGTCTCGAAAACGCCCTCGACACCGCCCGCGATCAGGCGGCCGGCCTTCTCAACGCCGAGGGGCGCAGCTGGCGTCATGTCGGGCTGGGCCTGGCCCTGACCGCGGGCTTCGCCCTGGCGGCCACGACCGCGGCCTCGAAGCTGATCCGTCCGCAGCCGCGCCGCGCGCTGCAGCCGCTGGGCGGCGACGCCCCGATCACCGAGCGCCCGCGCGGCCCGATCAGCCTGATCCTGCCCGCCATGTTCTCGGCCACCACCCTGTCGGCCGTGCGCGTCTGGAACGCCCCGGCCCGCCCCGAACGCCGCAGCGCCATGGCTTTGTGGCTCGCGGCCCAGACCGTCAGCGCCCTCTGGCTGGCTGCGCGACCGACGCGCCTGACGACCCAGGTCCTGGCGGCCATGTCCTCGGCCGGTCTGGCCGCCGCCTTCGCCCACGAGGCGCGCAAGCTGGACCCCGGCGCCGGCAAGCTGGCCTCGCCCACCGGCATGGGCGTCCGCCTGGCCAACCGTGCCGAGGCCCGGCTTCGCGACAGGCCGACCCTGCACTGATCCGCAGACCGGCGATCAGCGCCCCCATTGCCCTTTTTCCGCTGTTCCTCTACGGCTCGCCGCGATTTCGCGCGCCCGCCTGTTGAAGCGGCCGGGCCGCCCCCTGCCCTCACATCCAGCGGTTTCTATGAAAATCAACGGCAACACCATCAAGCCCGGCATGGTCCTGCAGCACAACGGCGGCCTGTGGGTCGTCACCAAGGCCAGCCACGTCAAGCCCGGCAAGGGCGGCGCCTTCGCCAACGTCGAGGCCAAGAACCTCGAAACCGGCAACAAGCTGAACGAACGCTTCCGTTCGGAAGACAAGGTCGAGCGCGTCACCCTGGAACAGAAGGACTTCTCCTACCTGTTCGACAACGGCGACAGCCTGGTCTTCATGGACGACGCCACCTACGAGCAGATCGAACTGCAGAAGGACTGGGTCGGCGACGAACGCATCCCTTATCTGCAAGAGGGCATGAAGGTCGTCATCGAGATGCACGAAGACCGTCCGATCGGTCTGGAGCTGCCGGAACAGGTCACGCTGGAAGTCGCCGAGACCGAGCCCACCGTGAAGGGCCAGACGGCCTCGTCCTCCTACAAGCCCGCCATCGCCTCGAACGGCGTGCGCATCATGATCCCGCCCTATATGTCGGCCGGCGAGCGCATCATCGTCGACACGACCTCGGGCGAATACGTCCGTCGCGCGGACTAACAAACACCGTCTTTCCCGGCCAAGGTCGGGCGCTGTAAGACGTATCTACAGGGGCGCGGATGGTCCGCGCCCCTGTTGCGTCTCCGTCTCTCCGGGCCGATAGGGCCTTCAAGGACAGCCGGACCAGGAGAACCCCATGGCCCTCGCCTCTGCTCTCGTTCAGGTCATCATCAGCGCGGTGCGCAAGACCGCCCGCCCCATGCTCCGCGATTTCGGCGAAGTCGCCCAGCTTCAGGTTTCGCGCAAAGGGCCCGGCGATTTCGTCACGGCCGCCGACCTGAAGGCCGAAGACACCCTCTTTGAACTGCTGATGAAGGCCCGCCCCGGCTACGGCTTCCTCGGTGAGGAACGCGGCCTGATCGAAGGCACCGACAAGTCGCACACCTGGATCGTCGACCCGATCGACGGCACCACCAACTTCATGCACGCCATGCCCCACTTCGCCATCACGGTGGGTCTGGAGCGCAAACATCCCGACGGCTCGTCCGAGATCGTCGCCGGCGTCACCTACAACCCGGTGATGAACGAGCTGTTCTGGGCCGAAAAGGGCAAGGGCTGCTATCTGAACGACCAGCGCATCCGCGTTTCGGGCCGTCGCGACCTGTCCGAAAGCCTGATCTCGACCGGCCTGCCCTTCATCGGCAAGACTGGCCACGCCCAGGCCATCAAGGACATCCATGCCGTCGGCCAGCGCGTCGCCGGCATCCGTCGCCTGGGCGCCGCCTCGCTGGACTTCGCCTGGGTCGCCGCGGGCCGCTACGACGCCTTCTTCGAGCGTAACCTGCAGCCTTGGGACGTGGCGGCGGGCATCCTGTTCGTCACCGAAGCCGGCGGCGTGGTCACCACCATCGACATCGACGGCGACCCGAAGAACGGCAAGCAGATCGTCGCCGCCAACCCGGAACTGCAGCCGCAGCTGCGCAAGATCCTGCAGGGTGCGTAAAGACCAGCCTCTCCTCCCCCGTTCACGGGGGAGGGGGACC
>JALAGW010000310.1 GCA_022712235.1 Brevundimonas sp.
CGTGCCAGCCGACGAGCTCGGCTTCGGCGGTGCCTTCGCCCACGTCAGGAAGCTTGAAAACAAAACGACCCATCTTAGCGACCTCCCGTCATGACGGCTTTCAGCGCGTCAGCGACCCGCTGCGGTCCGGGGAAATATTCCCATTCAAAGGCGTGCGGATAGGGCGTGTCCCAGCCGGTCACGCGCGCCACCGGCGCCTCCAGGTGATAGAAGCAGCGCTCTTGCACGAGCGCGCTCAGCTCGCCGCCGAAGCCCGAGGTTTTCGGCGCCTCGTGCACGATGACGCAGCGGCCGGTCTTCTTGACGCTGGCCTCGATGGTCTCGATGTCCAGCGGGACCAGGGTGCGCAGGTCGATGACCTCGGCGTCCACGCCCGCGTGCTCGGCGCCCGCCAGGGCGACCCAGACCATGGTGCCGTAGGCCAGGATGGTGACGTCGGCGCCTTCCTTCATCACGCGAGCCTTGCCGATCGGCTCGACATACTTGCCGGTCGGGACCTGGGCCAGGTCTTGGGCCTTCCACGGGCTGACCGGCTTTTCGTGCCAGCCGTCGAAGGGGCCGTTGTAGAGGCGCTTGGGCTCGAAGAAGACGACCGGATCGTCATCCTCGATGGCGGCGGTCAGCAGGCCCTTGGCGTCATAGGGGTTCGACGGAATGACGACCTTCAGACCCGCGATGTGGGTGAACAGGGCCTCGGGCGACTGGCTGTGCGTCTGGCCGCCGAAGATGCCGCCGCCGTAGGGGCTGCGGATGGTGATCGGCGAGGTGAACTGACCGCCCGAGCGATAGCGCATCTTGGCCGCTTCCGAGACGATCTGGTCATAGGCCGGATAGATGTAGTCGGCGAACTGGATCTCGACGACCGGGCGCAGGCCATAGGCGCCCATGCCGATGGCGGCGGCGACGATGCCGCATTCGCTGATCGGGGCGTCGAAGCTGCGGGTCAGGCCGTGCTTCTGCTGCAACTGGTCGGTGACGCGGAAGACACCGCCGAAATAGCCCGCGTCCTCGCCGAACGACAGGACGTTCGGGTCTTCCGTCATCTTGACGTCGATGGCCGAGTTCAGGGCCTGAATCATGTTCATGGGGGCAGTCGTCATGGTCAGACTCCGACCTCGCGGCGCTGTTCGATCAGGCGCCAGTCCTCGGTCGCATAGACCTCTTCAAACATGGTCTTCACGCTGGGGCGCGACTGGCCCAGGGTGCCGATGGCTTCGGATTCCTTGCCAGCGGCGCGAACCTGCTCGACCGCGTCCTTCTCGGCGGCGTCCTGCTGTTCGTCCGACCATTCGCCGAGGGCGATCAGGTGCTGCTTCAGGCGCTCGATCGGATCGCCCAGCGGCCACTTCTCGTGCTCGTCGCCGGGGCGATAGCGGCTGGGGTCGTCCGAGGTCGAGTGCGGGGCGCCGCGATAGGTGAACAGTTCGATCACGGTCGCGCCCTGATTGGTGCGCGCGCGCTCCTCGGCCCACTGGGTCGCGGCCCAGACGGCCAGGAAGTCGTTGCCGTCCACCCGCAGGGCCGGCAGGCCGTAGCCGATGGCCTTGGCCGCGAAGGTGGTCTCAAGACCGCCCGCGATGCCCATGAAGGACGAGATGGCCCACTGGTTGTTGACCACGTTCAGGATGACCGGGGCGCGATAGACGGCGGCAAACGTGAGCGCGTTGTGGAAGTCGCCTTCTGCCGTGGCGCCGTCGCCGATCCAGCTGATGGCGATCTTGTCGTCGCCCTTGTAGGCGCTGGCCATGGCCCAGCCCACGGCCTGAGGCACCTGGGTGCCCAGGTTGCCGGAGATGGTGAAGAAGCCGTAGTCCTTGGCCGAGTACATGATCGGCAGCTGGCGGCCTTTGATCGGGTCTTCGGCGTTGGAATAGATCTGGTTCATCATGGTCGCCAGCGGATAGCCGCGCGCGATCAGAAGGCCCTGCTGGCGATAGGTGGGGAAGCCCATGTCCTCGCGGCTCAGGATCATGCCCTGGGCGACCGCGATGGCCTCTTCGCCGGTGCACTTCATATAGAAGCTGGTCTTGCCCTGGCGGTGGGCGCGGTGCATCCGCTCGTCGAAGGCGCGGGTCAGGATCATGGCCTTCAGGCCGCGACGCATGACCTCGGGGTCCAGCTTGGGGTCCCACGGGCCAACGGCCTTGCCCTCGTCGTCCAGGACACGGATCAGGCGGAAGGCGTGATCGCGCATGTCATAGGGGGCGGTCGACACCTCCGGCCGGCTCACGGCGCCGGCGGGGTCGAACTGCAGGTGGCTGAAATCGGGCGCATCGCCCGGACGACCCGAGGGCTCCGGCACGCGCAGCGACAGGGTGGGGGTGTTCTTCATCATGCGTCCCGTCCGGTTAATCCGTCCGCGTTTCCTCTAGGAAGAGGGCATAGCATGGCGCGTCTCTGTTGGCCTTCCTAAAAATACCCTTGCCAAATGCTCATTTGGGGTATTTTATTGCGCAAAATCCCCTTTTGGAGAAACGCCTTTGGCCGATGAACTTGATCCTATCGACGCCCGCATCCTCGACATCCTGCAGCAGGACGCTGGGTTGTCGGTCGCCGAGGTCGCCGATCGCGTCGGCCTGTCGGCCTCGCCGTGCTGGCGCCGGATCAAGAGACTGGAGGACTCTGGCCTGATACGCAAGCGGGTCACGCTTCTGGACGCCGGTCTTCTGGGGCTGGACTTCGAGGTCTATGCCATCGTCAAGCTGAGCCTGCCGTCGCGCGAGAACCTCGACATCTTCGAAAAGGCCGTGTCGGAATGGCCGGAAGTGGTGCAGTGCGCCACCATCACGGGCCGTGAAGACTATGTCCTGCGCATCATCACCTCGGATATGCACGCCTTCGATCAGTTCCTGCGCGACAAGCTGCTGACGCTCGGCATCGTCTCCGACTGCGCCAGCCACATCGTCACGCGCGGCGTCAAGAACGTGACCACCCTGCCGCTGGGCATTGTCACGCCCCACGTCGGTTAGGGGCAGGCGGGGCTCACAGCCCCCGCACGAACCCCGTCAGCGCCGCGCTCACCTTGTCCGCCTGCTCCTGTTGCAGCCAATGCCCGGCGCCCGGCAGGATAAGTTGGCCGCGCAGGTCGGTCAGCCAGTCCTTCTGCGCCGCCTCGTGCGGGCCGGCGTAATGGCGGACGGGGTCGCGGTCGCCGACCATGAAGAGGGCGGGCTGGCGGATCTTCTGGCCCTGCAGAAAGGCGGTCAGGGCCCAGTTGCGGTCGAGGCAGCGATACCAGTCCAGCGGCCCCTTGAAGCCTGAGGCGGTAAAGGCCGTGGCGTATTCGGCGAAATGGGCTTCGCTCATCCACGGGGGCAGGGCGGCCTGGTCGGAAATGCTGTCCAGCAGGGATACGCCCTCGGGCATGAAGCCGGTCGACTGGTCCGCCGCGGCGGTGGCGCCGTCATAGGCCCAGAACATCTTTCGCAGGGCTACGGCGGGATCGGCGTCCAGCTCTACGTGGGCCTCTGGCGACTGGAAGCGGTTGATGTAGAGGTCGCCCAGTCCTGCCCGCTTGGCGATCGCCGCCATGGCGGCGGTCGGCGGACCCTTGGGGCGGCGCGGCTGGAAGGGAACGGACAGGCCGGCCACAGCACGGAACAGATCCGGCCGCATCAGGGCGCAGTGCCAGGCGACGGCCGAGCCCCAGTCATGGCCGACGACCACAGCTTGCTCTTCACCCAGGGCCCGCACCAGATCGACCATGTCCCCGACCAGATGCAGGATGGTGTGGTCCTCTGCATCAACGGGTTTGTCGGTCCCGCCATAGCCGCGCATGTCGGGGGCGACGGCGTGGAAGCCAGCCTCGGCCAAGGCCTGAACCTGGGCCCGCCAGCTGATCCCCAGTTCGGGAAAGCCGTGCAGCAGCAGGACCAGCGGGCCTTCCCCCGCTTCGATCACCTGTTGCGTCAGGCCGTCGGTTGCGATGCGGCGGGTCTGCATGGGCGTCCTCCCTGTCGAGATCAGCCTAGTCCGTTTTCGGCGGCTGGCGAGAGGGCTGAACGTTCCCGTTCCGTTTCATGGCTGAGGGCGCTATGGATCAGCGGTGACCGAAGTCTCCGCCCCTTCCACCGCCCAGCTTGCGACCGCGTTCGCGGCGGACCTGCCGCCCGCCCTGGCCACG
>JALAGW010000311.1 GCA_022712235.1 Brevundimonas sp.
GGTGTCGCTGACCCACGGCGACGGCCCGGCGACCCTGGTGCGCTTCCAGATCGAGGAGAAGGACCTGTTCGCCTTTCGCTCGGCCCTGAGCTTCCAGTTGCATGAGGCGCGCGACGGCGGCTCGCCCGAACGGGTGATCGAGGCGGGCCCCTGGGCCATTGAGGCCTATGTCGAAGATCCGCTGGAGACCCGCTTCATCCAGTCGTTCAAGACCTTCGCCGCCAGCGCCGCCTTCACCGAGACGCGCATCGACAACCGCCGCTATCGCTTTGAGGACCTGCTGTCGGCCTTTCTGCTGCGGCTCAAGCACCACGCGGACGGGGCCATGGACTCCCTGCCGCCGCGCATCATCGTCGGACGCCCCGTCACCTTCGCGGGCGGCAATCCCGACGAGGCCCTGGCGCTGGAGCGGTATGAGGCGGCCTTCGCCCGTCTGGGCTTCACGGACATCCGCTACGCCTATGAACCCGTCGGCGCGGCCTTCTTCTTTGCGCGCGAGCTGAAGCAGGACGCCAATGTCCTGGTCGCCGACTTCGGCGGCGGCACCAGCGACTTCTCCATCGTGCGGTTCGAGCGGGCCGACGGCGCGCTGAAGTCCACGCCGCTGGCGCGGTCGGGCGTGGGCGTGGCTGGCGACGCCTTCGACTATCGGATCATCGACCAGCTGGTCTCGCCGGAGCTGGGCAAGGGTAGCCTGTAGCGGGCCTTCGACAACCGCCTGCCGATCCCGCAGCGTTACTACAGCGCCTTCGCCCGCTGGGACCAACTGGCCTTACTGCGGGCGTCCAAGGACATGCGCGACATTCGCGGCCTGGCGACGACGGCGCTGGAGCCCGAGAAGATCGAACGCCTAATCGAGGTGCTGGACGACAACCACGGCTATGCCCTCTATCGCGCGGTCTCGAGCCTGAAAGAGGCCCTGTCGCGGGACGAGGAGGCCGTCTTCTCCTTCGTCGCCGGATCGGTGCGGATCGAAAAGCCGGTCAAACGCACGGATTTCGAGAGCTGGATCGCGCCGGAATTGCAGGCGATGGAGGCGGCCGTCGACGAGGCCATGGCCCAGTCGGGATTGGAGGGGGCGCAGATCGACCGAGTCTTCCTGACCGGCGGCACCTCCTTCGTGCCGGCGGTGCGCGACATCTTCATCCGCCGATTCGGCACCGACCGCATCGAGACCGGCGGCGAGTTCGAATCCATCGCCTCGGGCCTGGCCCTGATCGGCCGCGAGGCCGATCTGGACCTGTGGAGCCAGAAGGCGGCCTAATCGCGGTCGGGCGCGCCCAGCGGGAAGTAGGCGCGATAGGGTCGGGCCTCGTCCACCGCCCGCGCCATCGACGGCCGGGCCAGCAGCCGGGCGCGATAGGCTTTCAGCGTCTTGAAGCGATCCTCGATCGGGTGCGACCAGTCGGCGTAGAAGAGCGCGGGCGCGGCGGCGCAGTCGGCCAGGCTGAAGCCGTGGTCGGTGGCCCATTCCCGCCCCGCCAGCCGTTGGTCCAGCCAAGCGTAGGACGTTTCCAGCATCCGCCTGGCCTCGGCCACGCCGTAGGGATCGCGGTCGCCCCCGGGCCGCAGGGCGTCGGCCACCAGCTTCTGCTGCGGCGTCGAGACATAGTGGTCGAACACCCGGTCCATCATCCGGACCTCGACGGCGGCGGCGGGATCGGCGGGGACCAGCCGCACCGGGCCGGGATGATGCACGGCCAGATGCTCGACGATGGCGGTGGCCTCGACGACCGTGTGGTCGCCGTCCTGCAAGACCGGAAACTTCCGAACCGGCCACAGCGCCGTCAGCTCGGCGAAGGCGGCCTCGCCCTCCAGAAGCCGGAACTCGAACGGCGTGTCGTTCTCATACAGCGCGATCAGCGCCTTCTGGCAGTAGGACGAGAAGGGATGGGCGTAGAGCTCCATGGGCGTCTCCTTCGGAACCTTGTTCGATGTCTGCGGACGTTACATGCGTCTGGGGGAGCGGACGCTCAGTGATCACCTGAAATGGGTTGTCCTAGTTTCCAGTCTGCGACATTCCATTCGAAGACGTCGCCGGTCGCCTTCCTGACGGCGAACCAACCCATGTTTGTGCTGCCGCACGGTTCATCCGAGCAATGGGCGCGAAGAGCCTGGACATAATAGCCGGAAGGGGCGTCCGCCTCCGGGATCTGATCGCAGTAAGCGACATGGCTGATCGGCAGGCCTCTTTGCCCCGTCACTCGCAGCTTCGCCGTGGCGCACGCGCTCTCGGCATCGCGCACTGGGGCTTCTTCAGAGGTCTTGCCGCCGCTCGCCATTTGTTGAGCTAGATGGGCGTGACGGTCCTGATCGTTCACGCGGTTCGCGCGCTCGTTAACGGCGAATTGGACCGTTGGCGTGCGCTCACCACACCCTGCGATCGCGATGGTCAACAGCAAGCCGATGGTCAGCGTGTCAACTCTCATTTGGAGGACCTTGTCACGACTTTCGCAAGGTCCGCAACGGGCCAAGCCCCGATACTCGTTTCCACCCAGGCGCCAGAATTTGACCCCTCCGTCTCCCGATGCCAGATCGCGGTCCTCAGCATTGCGAGGGAGCGCTCCATGACCATCACCCTGTACGGCATCAAGGCCTGCGACACGATGAAGAAGGCGCGCGTCTGGCTGGATGGGCGGGGCGTGGACTACGCCTTCCATGACTACAAGGTCGCGGGCGCGAACAAGGCGGATCTGGAGCGCTGGGTGGCAGAGCATGGCTGGGAGACGGTGCTGAACCGCGCCGGGACCACCTTCCGCAAGCTGTCGGACGCCGACAAGGCCGACCTGAACGCCGACAAGGCCATCGCCCTGATGCTGGCCCAGCCGTCGATGATCAAGCGGCCGGTGCTGGACCTGGGCGACGGGCGGACTTTGGTCGGCTTCAAGCCCGAGCGCTACGCCGAGGCCTTTGGCGTCTAATCCTCGACGGTGGTTTCCGGGCGGTCGTGGCCGTCCGCTCGTTCGGTGATCCACTGGCCCGAGGCGTCCTCGAACTCGATCCATGAGGTGCGGTCCGGCACCTGCTGTTCGCGCGAGACCGCGACGGCGGCGGCGCGCGCGGCGTCGTGAGTGGCGAAGGTCTCGGAGAAGCTGTCGCCCAGCTTGTAGGCCCAGCCGCCGTCATGCGGGACGATGCGATAGACGATACGGGTCACGCGGTTTCCTTCAGGCAAGAGCCGCTGCCGATAAGCGGCGACGGCGGGACAGAAGCTGTAGCGTTACGCCCAGGATCAGCAGGACCAGCAGGGTCAGCTGGAAGCCGACCACCAGCGGATCCTCGACGCCCGAGGCGATCGGATCGCTCGCCGGCAGCCGCGTCAGAGTCTCGGTGACGCTGGGCAGCAGCAGGGTGAAATAGGAGATGCTCAGCGCTATGGTCTCGATCGACCAGCGATAGCGGGCCAGGGGCTTGATGAAGCCCACGGTCGCCCCGACCGTCAGGGAGATCAGGCTGAGCGCTGCGACAGCGGCCCCCGGTGGGGTCTTGATGACGAAGACGGCCGAGATCGCGCCGATGAACATGAAGACCAGATAGGCCTTGCCCCACCGCGTGGTGGGGTCGATCCGTCCGTGCATGAGCAGCAGGATCAGGCCGATGGGGACGGCGGGCAGGCTGCCGAGCGTATGAAACCAGCCCAGCGCAGACAGTTGGGGCAGCATGGCGACACCTCAGGTCAGGGGAAGGATCAAGGCCACTGCACGCGCGAACAACGCCGCACCATCACCGTTGATCGACCCGAAGCCGCTGTCGAGTCACGCTGTGGTGACGTCAACGCGCCCGGCGCAGCTCCAAGGCGGCGCGGTGGGCGGCGGTCCAGCGTTCGCCGTCCAGACGGTTGATCGCGAAGCGTCGCATTTCCGCTTCGCAGATCTTTGTCCCGCGCAGGCTGGGCGGCGTGACGACAGCCCGGTGCTGATCGCAGAAGGCGTCGGCGGCGGCGTCGACGCGTTGGATGAAGATCCTGGCCTGCTCGGGACGACTGAAATCCAGATCGGATACCTGAACTCTTAGTTCTGGCGCGTCTGAGGCGGCGGCCGAGAGGGCGAGGGCGAGACTGGCGATCATCATGGTGGTGGCTCCCTGGGTTCCGGCAAGACCGGTCGGGGGAACAAGACGGCGCAATGCGTACGCAGTTACGGCAGCGCTTGTTAAATCGCGGTCATGTCCGAGGGCCGAAACGCCGGGCGGATCGGAAAAGCGCGCCTTACAAAGAGTTCATGCGCGATCCTGCATCCGTTCGAGCCGATCAACGCCTCTTGTGATCAGAAGGCCGCAGCGTCACGCTCGGCTCCGGTATTCAAGAAGGGGCGAAACCCATGGACGGACTCGAAGTTCTCATTCCTCTGGCGCCATTCATCATGATCATC
Source organism: Brevundimonas sp. (assembly GCA_022712235.1). Classification (GTDB taxonomy): domain Bacteria; phylum Pseudomonadota; class Alphaproteobacteria; order Caulobacterales; family Caulobacteraceae; genus Brevundimonas. The sequence continues at coordinate 4,371 of JALAGW010000311.1, forward strand.
GCGATCGTGGTCGTGCCGGCCTGGCTGAAGAGCAAGGAGCGCAAGGAGATGCAGGCGACCCTGCGCTCGGCGATTGAAAAAGGTCAGCCGCTGCCGCCGGAAGTGATCGACTCGCTCAGCAAGGACAACATCAAGCCGCCGGCGACCGCCGCACGGGACCTGCGGGTCGGAGTCATCCTGCTGGCGGTCAGCCTGGGCATCGCCATCTTCGGCTATGCGGTCAGCTTCGCCGAGATGGACGCCTTCTATCCGATCAGCGGAATCGCGGCGATCCCCGGCATGATCGGTCTGGCCTTCATCGTCCTGAGCTTCTTCAACAAGAACAAGGGCTGAGGGCGACGGGAAGGGGAGACCGTCATGGCCAAGCCTTTACGCGATCTGCACGATGTCGAGCTCGCCGCCCTGTCGGCGGCGGGCGGGCGGCGCGAGTTCGGGGAGCTGGTGCGTCGCCACAGCCCGGCGGTGCGCGGTCTGCTGCGTCGGATGGGGGCGCAACCCGCCCTGGCCGACGACGTGGCCCAGGACGCCTTTCTGCTGGCGTTCGAGAAGTGCGCCGAGTTTCGTGGCGAGGGGACGTTCGGCGCCTGGATCAAGCGGATCGCCGCACGCATCTATCTGAAGCGTCGCTCGAAGGACGCCCGCTATGTGGCCGAGGTCGAGAACGACGAGGTCGCGCCCCATGTCGACAGCGCCGGGCGTATGGATCTGGACGAGGCGATGAAGGGGCTGACCGAGCCGGAGCGCCTGTGCGTCTCCCTGTGCCACGGCGCGGGCCTGTCCCATCCCGAAATCGCGGCGGCCATTAATTTGCCGCTTGGAACGGTGAAATCTCATGTCAAGCGTGGTCTGGATAAACTTCGGGCCCGGCTCCAGTCGGAACCGGTTGCTCACGGGAGCGCGTCCCATGTCGGTTGATGAGTTCGACCCTGCCATCGAGCGCCTGTTTGCGCGCGCGCCGAACTTCGCCGATTCGGCCCAGTTTGAAGCCGGCGTGGCGGCGAAACTGTCGAAGAGTTCGCGCTTCCGCACCGTGGCCCTTTCTGCCGCGGGCCTGATCGGCGGCGTCATCGCCGTGCGCGAGGTCCTGAACGTCAACTTCAACTTCACTGAGTCGTCGGCCTCCGCATCGACGGGTTCCCAACCTGTCGCGCAGGGGCTGAGCATGGCGGGCGTGGACGGCGCCCAGGCGGTTCAATCCTTGCTGGATCGGCTGGGGTTGAGCGGGTTCGACATGAGCTCCATGGGCGGAATGCAGCTGTTCTGGGCCACGGCCGGGGTGCTGGTCGCCTTGCTGGCGGCCGGGGTCGTGAAACTGTCTCAGGAAATCTGAGCGCCGTTTTCCTGACGAAGTCGCGACCTACTGCTGAAATTTCGGGTCGCGGCGTGAACGCCTGCGTTGCGGGCGGGACGACGACCCTCTAGGGTCGCGCCGGTTTAGCGACCAGTCTTGGCAGCGGTTTTTGGGGCGACGTTTCGTGGTTGATGTCTTCGAACAGGTCGAGGAGGAGCTTCGCTCCGATCGATACAAGCGTATGGCCCGCACCTGGCTGCCGATCGGAGCCGGCCTCTTGGCCGTCGCCCTGGTCGCCGCGCTGGGGTGGGGGGGCTGGCAGAGCTATGTGACCAATCAGGCCGACAAGGCCTCGGCCGCCTATGATCGCGGCATGGAGGCCCTTCAGGCCAATAATCCGTCGGGCGCCGAAACCGCCTTCGCCGAAGCGGCCAAGTCGGGCAATGGCGCCTACAAGGCCCTGGCCCTGATGCAACAGGCCGGAATCGCCGTGACGGCGAACAAGACCCAGGACGCGGTCAAGCTGTTCGACGATGCGGCCAAGGCCGCCGGCGATCCGATCATCGCCGACGCCGCCGCCATCAAGGCCGCCTTCCTGCTGATGGACACGGCCTCGCTGGAAGACATTCAGAAGCGTCTGGAGCCCCTGGCCGACGACAAGCGCCCGTTGCACGCCTTCGCCCAGGAAGCCCTGGCCATGGCGCAACTGCAGCACGGCAAGACCGCCGAAGCGCGGCAAGCCTTCGTTCAGCTGCAACGGGGGCAGGACGTGCCGGA
>JALAGW010000312.1 GCA_022712235.1 Brevundimonas sp.
AGGTAGTCGATGATATGGTAGCCTGCGTCGACTGCGCCGTACCAGCCGTCCGGCTCAGCCGAAGCGGCGCCAGCCAACAGGGCCAGAGCCGCCGCCGCGCTAGATGCCAGGATCAAACTCTTGACGCGCATGGATGCGGCCCTCCGAGATCAGTTGTTCGAGGACGACGGATACGTCGCCTACTCCACTCCCTATCAGCGTTGCCGTGAGTGGTCGAGCCGCAAACGCCCGATTTACCGAAGGTTGCAACACACCGTGACCCTCAGGCTACAGGGTTTAATGCTGCGTTAAGCCAATACCCGCGCTCGGAATAGGACCTTGACCTGAGCTGCCGCCTGTCGTCCACATCCGCGCAAACCTTAGGTCCTCGGGAATTCATGACTTCTATCTGCATCGACGGCTTCAACCTGGCCTTGGCCAAGGGAACGGGCATTGCGACCTACGGACGGAACCTGCTGGACAGCGCCCGCGCCGCCGGTTTCGGCGCCCAGGTTCTCTATGGCCCCACAGCGCGGCGACGCAACGACAACCTGTTGAACGAAACCGCTCTGATCGACGCCGAGCGTCCGCCGCAGAAGTTGAACCGCAAACGAAAGATCGAGCGCTTCGCCGACACCTTCATGTCGCGCTACGGTCGAACCGCACACGCCATCTTGCCTTCGGGCGAGGTCATCTGGCCGGCGCGATCCGGCGGAAGACCCGCCGCCGATCGTTTCTGGGCCGCGCGCGACCTGTTCACCCACGCCAACCGCTGCTTCGCCGCCTATGGCAAGGAGACGCCCGTCGCGTTCGAGGCCACGGCCGCGGCTCCTGCGCCCGACGTCATGCACTGGACCGCGACCTTGCCGCTGCACGCGCGCAAGGTCCCCAACATCTACACTATTCACGACCTGATCCCGCTGCGCTTGCCGCACACCACCCTGGACGACAAGGCGACCTATCGCGCCCTGTGCGAGGCCATAGCCCGGCGCGCCGACCATATCGCCGTAGTGTCGGAAACGACCCGTCAGGACGTCATCCGTCTGCTGGGCGTCAGCGAGGATCGCGTCACCAACACCTATCAGGCCGTCAGCCTGCCGGAGAAACTGACCTCGCGCAGTCAGGCCGAGGTCACGCTGGAACTGGAAGGCGTCTTCAATCTGGGCTGGAAGGACTACTTCCTGCACTTCGGCGCCATCGAACCCAAGAAGAACCTGGGACGCGTCGTCGAGGCCTATCTGGCCTCGGGCAGCCAGACGCCCCTGGTCATTATCGGCGGCCGCGCCTGGCTGGACGAGGGCGAAACCGCCCTGCTCAACCAGGTGAAGCGCGACGGCGGCCCCAGCGCCGACCGCATCCGCCAGTATGAATACATGCCCTTCTCCATGCTGATCAGCCTGATCCGGGGCGCCAAGGCCACGCTGTTCCCGTCGCTCTATGAAGGCTTCGGTCTGCCGGTTCTGGAATCCATGGCCTTGTCGACGGCGGTGTTGACCTCGACCGGAGGCTCTCTACCGGAAGTGGCGGGCGACGCAGCGGTCATCGTCGATCCCTATGACGTCCAGGCCATCACGCGCGGCATTCAGGCCCTGGACGCTGACGAAGGCCTGCGACTGGACCTGCAGGCGCGCGGCCTGGTCCAGGCCGGCAAGTTCACGCCCGAGGCCTATCAGGCGCGCTTGACGGACCTTTATCGCAAGGTCGGAGTCTCAGCCGGCTGACATGACGATCGCCGCCGCATCGGTCGAACGGCCGACCCATCTGCAACGGCTTGAGGCCGAGAGCATCCACATCCTGCGCGAGGTGGCGGCTGAGTGCGCGCGTCCGGTGCTGCTCTATTCGATCGGCAAGGACTCGGCGGCTTTGCTGCATCTGGCGCGCAAGGCCTTCTATCCGGCGCCGCCGCCCTTCCCCCTGCTGCACGTCGATACGACGTGGAAGTTCCGCGCCATGTACGACCTGCGCGACCGGATGGCGGCCGAGAGCGGCGCCCGGCTGATCGTACACCACAACCCCGAGGCCCGGGCCCAGGGCATCAACCCTTTCGATCACGGCTCGGCGGTCCACACCGACATGTGGAAGACCCAAGGCTTGAAGCAGGCGCTGGATCTGCACGGCTTCGACGCCGCCATCGGCGGCGCCCGCCGCGACGAGGAGGCCAGCCGCGCCAAGGAACGCATCTTCTCCTTCCGCGGCCCAGGCCACCGCTGGGACCCGCGCCGCCAGAGGCCGGAACTGTGGAGCCTCTACAACGCCCGCCTCGCGTCTGGCGAAAGCATGAGGGTCTTCCCCCTGTCCAACTGGACCGAGATGGATGTGTGGGAATATGTGGCGCTGGAGCAGATTCCCGTCGTGGACCTCTATTTCGCCGCCGAGCGCCCCGTGGTCCGGCGCGACGGCGCCCTGATCGTGGTCGATGACGAGCGGATGCGGCTACACCCCGGCGAGACGCCCGAGATGATGTCGGTGCGGTTCCGCACCCTGGGCTGCTACCCCCTGTCCGGCGCGGTCGAGAGCACGGCTGCGACCCTGGACGCCGTCATCGCCGAAATGCGCGCCTCGCGCAGCTCCGAACGCCAGGGCCGTCTGATCGACCGCGACCAGGCCGGATCAATGGAGAAGAAGAAGCAGGAGGGCTATTTCTGATGACCTCCACGACGCTTCAACGCGACACCCTGCGTTTCATCACCTGCGGTTCGGTGGACGACGGCAAGTCGACCTTGATCGGGCGCCTGCTGCATGACGCCGGCGCCGTGCCCGACGATCAGGTCGCCGCCCTGCGCGACGCTGACGGACGACTGGACTTTTCGCTTCTGGTCGACGGCCTTCTGGCCGAGCGCGAACAGGGCATCACCATCGACGTGGCCTATCGCTATTTCTCGACGCCGCGACGCCAGTTCATCGTCGCCGACACGCCGGGACATGAGCAGTACACGCGCAACATGGCCACCGGCGCCTCGACCGCCGACGCCGCCGTGGTCCTGATCGATGCGCGCAAGGGCGTGCTGACCCAGACCCGGCGGCACAGCCATATCGTCTCCCTGCTGGGCGTGCGCCACATCATCCTGGCCGTGACCAAGATGGACATGGTGGCCTGGTCGCAGGACGCCTTCGACGCCATTGTCGCCGACTACCTCGCCTTCGCAGAAGCCGCTGGTCTGCCGACGCCTGTCGCCATCCCCGTCTCCGGCGTGAACGGCGACAATCTGGTCCAGCATAGCGAAGCGGCCGAATGGTACGCGGGGCCGACACTGCTGCAGGTGCTGGAGACCCTGCCCGCAGCCGAGGAAATGGCCCGGCCGTTCCGCATGGCGGAGAAGGGAGTCAGCCGTCCCAACCTCGATTTCCGCGGCTATACGGGCCGCATCACGAGCGGCGTCGTCGCGGTGGGCGATGCGGTCGCCGTCTCTCCGTCCGGCATCCGCTCGCACGTTGAACGGATCGTCGTCATGGGCGGCGATCTGGACCGCGCACAGGCCGGCCAATCCGTCACCCTGACCTTCACCGACG
>JALAGW010000313.1 GCA_022712235.1 Brevundimonas sp.
ACGCGGTGATCTTCTTTTCCTCCCTCCTGGTGGGTTGGGGTACCAGTCTGTGTTTGGGGGGGCGGCGCAGAGATCAGCCGTCGAGACGCCCCTCCGTCTCGTCCGCTACGCGTCCGATCCACCTCCCCATTCGCTTCGCGAACAGGGAGGAAAAATTATCAGCCGTTGTCGGCCGCCTGTGCGAACAGGCGGCTGATTTCCGCGTCCACCCGATCGGCGGCGTCCAGTTCGACCGTCGCCGACAGCCGCTCGGACCAGCTTTCACGCCGCGCCAAAGGCGACAGGCGCGGCGAAACCTCAGGTGCCAGCTTCAACCCCAGCAGGGCCCAACCGCCTTTCAGCGGACGCATGGCCGCGAACTGAACGCTACGTGAGAAGGATGTATAGCCCTTGCGCTGCCCCGAGATGACGCCTTCGACGCCGCCCGCGATGCGCTCGACCATCTCCAGGATCGCCAACGAAGCCGCATCCTTCCACAGCGCCGCGCGCAGGGCTTCGGGCTCGTCCCAGCCGGGACCGTCGGCGGGACGACAGCCGTCCAGAATCTGCGCCGCGTGGTTCTGCCCCACCCCATGCTCGGCCTTCAGCCAGGCCGCCTGGGCGCGCGGCGCGGTCTCGGGACAGGTCTTCATGATGGCGACCCAGTCGGCCAGAGGCTTGCCGGTGTTCTTCTCCAGATTGGCCTGAACCGTGGCGAACCACAGATTCTGCCGCGCGGTCAGCACTGCGGTCATGTGCCCCTCCGTCTCAGCCCGACCATGCCGCGCCAGCCGACAAAGAAAAAGGCCCGGGCGTTTCCACCCGGGCCTTCGACCTTAAACCTGAACGAAATCAGGCTGTTTCTTCTTCCTCTTCCTTCACCGCCGCGCCCTTGGCCGGGGTGATGGCGAAGGCGATCTTGCCGTCCTTCAGCTCGACCTTGACGTGTCCGCCGCGGGTCAGACGGCCGAACAGAATGTCATCGGCCAGCGGCTTCTTGATGTGCTCCTGAATGACGCGGGCCAGGGGCCGTGCGCCGTACAGTTCGTCGAAGCCATTCTTGGCCAGCCAGTCGGTCGCCTCGTCGGTCAGTTCGATGGTGATGTTGCGGTCCGCCAGTTGGGCGTCCAATTGCATCATGAACTTGCCGACCACCGAACGGATCGTCTCGGCGCCCAGCGGCTTGAATGCCACGATGGCGTCCAGACGGTTGCGGAACTCCGGCGCGAACAGGCGCTGGATGGCCTTGTCGTCCTCGCCCTCGACCTTGCCCCGGCCGAAGCCGATGGAGGCGCGGGCGTTGTCGGCGGCCCCGGCGTTGGTCGTCATGATCAGGATGACGTTCCTGAAATCGACCTTCTTGCCGACCGCGTCGGTCAGGGTCCCGTTATCCATCACCTGCAGCAGGATGTTGTAAACGTCGGGGTGCGCCTTCTCGATCTCGTCCAGCAGGACCACGGAGTGCGGGTGCTGATCGACGGCGTCGGTCAGCAGGCCGCCCTGGTCATGGCCGACATAGCCCGGAGGCGCGCCGATCAGGCGGCTGACCGTATGACGCTCCATGTATTCCGACATGTCGAAGCGCTGCATCTCGATGCCCAGGGTGGCGGCGAGTTGCTTGGCCACCTCGGTCTTGCCGACGCCGGTCGGACCGCTGAACAGGAAGGCGCCGATCGGCTTGTTCGGGTCGCGCAGACCCGCCCGCGCCAGCTTCATCGCCGCCGAGACCTGATCGATCGCCTGCTCCTGGCCATAGACGACGCGCTTCAGATCGGATTCCAGCTCGCGCAGGGATTCCGTGTCCGACTTGCTGACCGACTTGGGCGGGATGCGAGCCATCTTGGCGATGACGGCCTCGACCTCCTTCTGGCCGATGACCTTCTTGCGCTTCGATTCCGGCAGCAACATCTGCGACGCCCCCGCCTCGTCGATCACGTCGATGGCCTTGTCCGGCAGCTTGCGGTCGGTGATGTAGCGCGCTGACAGATCGACCGCCGTGCGGATGGCGGCGTCGGTGAAACGCAGCTTGTGGTGGGTCTCATAGGTCGTCTTCAGGCCCTTGAGGATCTTCACCGTATCCTCGATCGTCGGTTCGTTGACGTCGATCTTCTGGAAGCGCCGCACCAGGGCGCGGTCCTTCTCGAAGTGCTGACGATATTCCTTGTAGGTGGTCGAGCCCATGCAACGCAGGCTGCCGGACGCCAGAGCCGGCTTCAGCAGGTTGGAGGCGTCCATCGCCCCGCCCGACGTCGCGCCAGCGCCGATCACAGTATGGATCTCGTCGATGAACAGGACCGCGTTCTCGTGCGTCTCCAGTTCCTTGACGACCTGTTTCAGCCGCTCCTCGAAATCGCCGCGATAGCGGGTGCCGGCCAGCAGCGCCCCCATGTCGAGGCTGTAGATGGTGGCGTCCTTCAGGACCTCGGGCACCTCGCCGTTGACGATCTTGCGCGCCAGGCCCTCGGCGATGGCGGTCTTGCCGACACCCGGATCACCGACCAGCAGGGGGTTGTTCTTGGTCCGGCGGCACAGGATCTGGATCGAGCGCTCGACCTCGGCCTGACGCCCGATCAGGGGGTCGATCTTGCCGTGACGCGCCTTCTCGTTCAGGTCGACGCAATAGGCCTCCAGCGCCTCTCCGCCCGATTTGACGGCGGCGGCGTCCTCGGCCTCCTCGGGCGAACCCTTGGCGGGACGGGTTTCGGTCGCGCCCGGCTTCTTGGCGATGCCGTGGGCGATGAAATTCACCGCGTCATAGCGCGTCATGTCCTGCTCTTGCAGGAAGTAGGCGGCGTGACTTTCGCGTTCAGAGAAGATGGCGACCAGGACATTGGCGCCCGTCACCTCTTCGCGGCCCGACGACTGGACATGGATGACGGCGCGCTGGATCACGCGCTGGAAGCCCGCCGTGGGCTTGGCGTCGTCGCCGTCCGCCGTGGCCAGGGCGGCCAGGTCGTTATCGACATAGAGAGTCAGCGCCGTCTTCAGCGCCCCCAGATCGACGTTGCAGGCCGTCATGACCGCCGACGCATCCGTGTCGTCGATCAGGGCCAGAAGCAGGTGCTCAAGCGTGGCGTATTCATGCCGACGCTCGTTCGCATAATGGACCGCGCGATGCAGGGTCTCTTCGAGAGGACGAGAAAAGGAGGGCATGGGTGCTCCTCTCAGTCTTTTTCCATCGTGCATTGCAGAGGGTGCTGGTGACGGCGCGCCGTCTCGACCACCTGGGCGACCTTGGTTTCGGCCACTTCGTAGGTGAAGACGCCGCAGACCCCGACGCCATGCTGGTGCACATGCAGCATGATGCGGGTCGCGTCTTCCCGGCTCTTCTGGAAGAACCGTTCCAGCACGTAGATGACGAACTCCATCGGCGTGTAGTCGTCATTCAGGATCAGCACCCGATAAAGCGAGGTCCGCTGAAGTTTATGCTTTGTCTAGGTGACGCCAGCGGCGCCTGCGACTCCGGCTTGTTCACATGGCCGTCTGGTACGCAGTCGTTGTACGTCTACGTGGAGAGTCGATAGCTCAGATAGGTGATGATGGCCTGATTTGTAGGGGCGTCCAGTCACGCGTTGCGTGAACGGCCGACTTGCCGCACCCGGAGCGGCGCCGGACGCAAAAAGGCCCCGGCGTTTCCGCCGGGGCCTGATTGTACGCTACTGAAGATCGTCCGGCTTAGCGGGCGGCCTGGAAGCTCTCGACGGTCGCGGTGACGCGCTCGTTGATCGGCTTGAAGCTGTCCTTCACCGAGGCGGTGAAGATCTCGGTCGTCTTGCCGAACTGGGCCAGATAGGCCTCGGCGGCCGACTTGGCCCACGAGGTCTGCAGTTCGACCAGTTCCTGGACCGAACGGGCCTGGCTGATCGACTGGGCGGCGGCGACGCCGTCTTCCCAGGACTTCTTCGAGAAGGCGATGGCTTCCTGCGACAGAGCCTCGGCGCCCTTCTGGGCGGCGGCGGCCGACTCGACGACGGCTTCGAGGTTCTTCTTGCCGTGAGCGTTCAGCTCGGTCAGCGAGGCGACAGACTTGTCCACGCCTTCGCGGAAGGCCTTGGCGCCGGCGGCTTGAATGGATTCAGCCTGGGCTTTCGCCTTGGCGGTGGTCTGTTCAACGGTCTTCTTAACAGTCTCGGCGGCGTCGGCCATTGGGACTCTCCTGAAGCGATAAAGGGTCTCACGACGAACGGCGTCCATCGCGACAGGGGTCATATGGTGCAAGTGCGAAATGACTTCAAGTGAAAATTGTGCGACGCAACATATAAACCCCGATCACCTGCCTGTTCAGGCCGTTCACAACTCCGTTGACGGCTTGTTAACCCTCTCGAAACCGGTGAGTCAGATGTTAGCTTTTGTAAAGCGCGAGGATCAGGGTCGTCTTCGCGCCACAGTGACGAGGCTAGTAGATTGACCATGAACGCAGCATTCCGCCGTCGCTTCCTGGCCGCCCTTGTTCTGGGCGGCGTGGTCCTCACGCCCGCCCTCGGCGCGCCGCCGCCGGTCGCGCAATCCTCGGACAACTCGCGCTACGCCGCCATCGTGGTCGATGCGGCTTCGGGCGAGGTCTTGTTCTCGCGGTTCGCCGACGCCCGTCGCTACCCCGCCTCGATCACCAAGGTCATGACCCTGTATCTGACGTTCGAGGCGCTGGAGTCGGGCAAGATCAAGCTGACCGACAACCTGACCGTTTCGCCACGCGCCGCCTCGCAACCGCCGTCCAAGCTAGGCCTGGCCGCCGGTCAGTCGATCAGCCTGGATGACGCCATGCGCGCCACGGCGGTTCGCAGCGCCAATGACATGGCCGTGGTCCTGGCCGAACACATCGCCGGCTCCGAGGCTCAATTTACCGCCCGCATGACAGCCAAGGCCCGCGAGTTGGGCATGGACCACACCCGCTTCACCACCGCCAACGGCCTGCCCGACACGCGCCAGGCGACCACCGCCCGCGACCTGTCGATCCTGAGCCGCGCGGTGATGCGCGACTATCCGCAGTACTACCGCTACCTCGGCCTGCACGACTGGTACTACAACGGTCGCGACTATCGAAACACCAACGGCTTGCTGGCTACGGGCCGCGGCTATGACGGCATCAAGACCGGTTTCACCAACGCCTCGGGCTATAACCTCGCCGCCTCCTCAGTGCGCGACGGCAAGCGGATCATCACCATCGTCATGGGCGGCCGCTCGACCAAGAGCCGCAACGAGCATGTCGCCGAACTGATGGACACCGGCTTCGAGATCCAGCGCCGTCGCGGCCAGGGCGAACGCATCCAGGTGGCCCAGGCCTTCTTCGAGCAACGCGGCTACGGCATCAGCGCCGACCCCAATCCGCCGGTCGAATACGCCTCGGTTTCGGACGAG